>JBKDZQ010000803.1:0-2009 GCA_047971325.1 Parahaliea sp. | reverse complement strand
GCCTGACGCGCCCCCCTGCCCAGGGGCACCTCACCGGCGCGCAGCTGCTCCCGCGACGGGCTCAGATCGTGCGCGAACTCCGTGTGCAGGGCGTCGGACAGCTCCCGCAGGTCCGCGCGCCTGCCCCGCACTCCGCTTTCGGTCAGGGCAACCGAGGGTGCCCGCAGCCCGTGGTAGTCTATGGCACGGCCGATCTGCTCGAAACGAATGCCGGAGCGCAGCAACAGGCGCGGCAGGAAGGGCTCCATCATCGCCAGACCAATGCGCCGGCCGACGAGATCAGCCAGGGCACAGGCCGACAGATAGGCCGCCACCGCGATCAGCGGGAAGGTCCGCAGCTCCCGCTCGCTGGCCTCGCTGCCCAGCACCCGGCCGAAACGGGTCATGTCCTCGCCGGCACGCCGCCGGAACCGCTTGTCCACCGCCAGGCGCGACACCTCGCAGGCCATGGAGCGCGTGTAGGCAAGACTGCGCTGGCGATCCGGCTCGATCGCTTCGCGACAGAACTTCTCCATGGGCAGCTGCCTGCTGTCACTGCCCAGTACCAGACGCACGCAACCGGCGGACAAGCCACTGGGCTTGTGTATGAGCAGGCAGTGCAGCGAAAGACCGTCAAACTCGTCACTCTCTTGCCGGTTCGGGAAATTCTCCCCGGCCTCATAGCCAAACTCTTCGCAATAGACCCGATACCGCAGTCCATACACCTCCGCCAGCCGCTCCGGCGTCGAGGCGATACAGACATCAAAAAAGTGCTTAAAATCACTGGCTAACGATACCACTTTCCCGTTCATTCTCAGTACCTCCCACACGTCTCTTCAGACTCTTGGTTCCTGTCGTCCTACAAGTGCGGCTGGCCCTGTCCCCGGGCGCTTTCGCCTGCTGTGCAGCCTTGGTGCCTATTTACGGCCCTTTCAAAAGACCATGCAACATCAAACTTTCAGTATTGCAAACCACCTCCTACTCTTCGCCGACCCAGCTATCGAGAAATCGGGGAACTGTGGCCTCCAGCATATCCAGTACCACCTGGAAACCCGACTCCGGTCCGAAATAGGGGTCCGGCAATTCGTCGGCCAGTCCCTGCGGCGCGTAGGCCATCAACTTCTGCAGGCGCTCGCTCGCACCCAGCTCCGTCAGCGCGTACAACTGCTCGTAGACCACATTGTCGACGGCCAGGATGTAGTCGTAGCGCGCGAGCGCCAGCCGTTTGATGGAACGAGCGCGATGCCGGGACATGTCGGCCCCTCCCGCCCGCTCCAGCGCCCGCTGGGCTCGCACATCCGGCCGTCGGCCGATCATCGCCACCTCGCTGCCGGCGGATTCCGCGCGGAAGCGCCCCTGCAAACCCCGCCGGTGCAACTCCCGCTGCAGAATGCTCTCGACCATCGGCGACCGGCACAGGTTCGCCCGGCATACCGCCAACACCCTGCGTCTGGGCGTAAACAGTGCAAACATCTAGGCCGCCTCCCCGGTACCCGATCTGCCTTCCCACCACCGTTCGCCGCACTGCGTCAAGGCGACCCGTCCTGCGATCCTTCGCTGATCCATGTCCGACTCCCTGGCACCCCGCACAGCCAATAGCCGCCGGCAAGGTTACGCGCATCCGGCGAATAGGACCTATTTGCCTTTCGCCAACAAATCATGAAGATACCTCACCGGCACCACGTAGCTGATGCCACTCGGTCGCTGGGGCTGTTCGCCGTCCCCCGCTCCCAGGATGAGCCGCCCCATCGCGATCCCCAACACCCTGCCGGTATCGGTGGCATATACCGGGCTGCCGCTGTGACCGGGCAAGACCGTCGCATCCAGCTGGTAGACTTCGAACCCGTCGCGCAGGGCCCGTAAGTACATTGCGGACAACCCGGTACCCGGACTCACCGGACTGGCCAGCGGGGTCACCGATGAAATAATCCCCCGATGAACCACCGGGTAAATCCCCACATTGAGACCGAGGGGAAAACCACTCAGGGCCACCTCCGTCCCCGCCACCTGTGATTCCCGGCCCGCCAGCG
>JBKDZQ010000802.1:0-4813 GCA_047971325.1 Parahaliea sp. | reverse complement strand
CGCTGGCGGTTACCACTGTTACCGGTATGGTTGCCGCCTCCCTGGCGATTCTGGTGACGAACCGGCTGTTGCCGCAGGACATCGCCGACCGAGACCTGTGGGAGGAAGGTACGTTCTGGTTTACCTGGCTGTTCACGCTGGTGCATGCGGCAGTGCGATCCTCTTGGGTTAAACAGGCGCGTCTGTCGCCGGCGTGGGCGGAACAGTGCTGGCTAATTGCCGCGCTGGCGATATTGGCGGTGATCCTCAACGCCATGACCACTGGCGACCACCTGCTGCGCACGATAGCAGAGGCCTACTGGCCAGTGGCCGGGGTGGACCTGATGTTGCTGTGTACCGCGGCGCTGACAATACTGATCGCCCGGAAATTGCGGAAGCGCGCGGCCAGCCATTTGCCCACAGCCAGGAACCTCGAAACAACCGATATCGATGATATTCCAGAGGCTCATCATGCCTGACGCACTCATCTACAGACGGCTTGTGGATACTGGCCGTCTGCGTCAGTACTCTGATTGGCAGGCCTGACAGGCCTTCACCTGTCGGACCGGATACAATACGCCTTAACCAGGTGCCATTGGCCTTGGCGAGGACACCTTTGTCCAGGCACTGGAAGCGCAGCGACTGGGTCCTTCCGGCTGCTCGTAGACGGATTCTTCTCCGAACCGACGGTCGGCAAGTTGCAGACAGACCCGGCGCCAGGGACTCTTCGCGCAATACACTGCTGCGAGAGCAGGCTTTCGCCCGAGTACGCGGTAATTGGCCGTCCGCAGCATCGCTGGAGAGTCGAGCATGCGATGCTATACTCTTTGCACATCGCCACGAAAATCGACCGCCACTTTACCTAACCAGAAGGAAATGCGTGTGCAGATACACAGCGCCTTGAAGGCCCTCACTTTCATGATGGTTACGACAGTTGCCGCACATGCAAATGAAACTCTCGAGTTTCTGCAGACAGTACAAGACGCGCTTGTTGCATCGTCGTCCTCTGACTTCGCTCAACACGGCCCGCCAGTGTCGGGCTTTCGCAAGACCCGCATTCGCTACGAGACACTTGCTAGTGGAGAGCGCAGTTACCTACTTTGTGGAGAGTTTCGCTCGAGCACTGGTGGTAACGATGGTAGGTGGACACATTTTGCAACCATAAAGACTTATCCGTACGAGCAGTGGATTGGCGGTTTAGCCCAGGCACACTGCGAGCGCGCAGCTGCAATTTCAGATCAGCCGAAAGACCTGTCCGCTGTGCTCCAGGCTCATTTGGAAGCTGTCACAACCAGATAAGCAGGTACATGGTGTCTCGTAATTCGCCTAACACCAGCTGCTGGTCGGGAGGATGTAGTAATAAGTACGGCTATAGCTGTGTCCTCGCGCTACCAGCGCAAATCAATACCGGCAAACACTGTCAGCGGTCTCCCGTACTGCAACTGTCCCGGGTAATAGACAATGTCTCCCATGTTTTCGACCGACAACTGCATGGACAGACCGACATTGCCAAAGTCGCGATCATAGGCGACGCTTGCGTCAAAACGGACGTAGCCTGGGCTTTCGTAGTCTGTGTCCTTATTGGAGAGTTCCATGCGCCCCTGAGCCACTGCGCGCAGGGTGAGAGACAAGCCGGGCAGGTCGGCGAAGTCGTAAACCGCCTCGAGGCTACCCTGAAACGGCGGCACGAGCGGAGCCTGCTTCCCCTCGGTCAATGGATCACCCGTGTCAATCTGTTCTGTGTCGAGGTATTGCAGGCCTCCGGAAAGTCGCAGGGAATCCCGGAACCGGCCATTGAGCAGCACTTCGGCTCCGATATGGCGTGCTTCGCCATACTGCCCATAGCGTGTGCCAGGCCCCAGGTAGTATTCGCTGGTGCGTTCGATGGCAAATATCGCGGCGTCGAGTGTCGCCACTCCGTCGGCAAACTCACTCTTGAGACCGAGCTCGAAGCTCTCGCTTTCGAGGGCCGGCATCTGTTCATTGGCGTTACTGGCGTCGATTGGCGCCCTTCCGCCTCGTTCCAAACCCGTGCTGTAGCTGGTGTAAATACCAAGGCCGGGGCGCAGATCATAAAGCAGACCCAGCGTGGGGCTGGTTTTGGAATTTCGAAGAGAGCTGTCTCGTAATCCTGTCGTCAGGTCGGTGGATACAAACTCAATCTCCGACCAGCGCAGACCCAATACCGCATGCCAGCGCTCTCCTATATCGATCATGTCGGAAATGAACACGCCAGTACGGTCGGTTTCGGATTTCGACGTGGGGGTCTTGTCGTAGGGAGCGGTCGGTGTCACCTCAAAGTGATTGTAGAGGTTAATCGGCACGGGCTCGCCGGACATCCAGTTGTTCCTGAAGTTGCTGTTGTGCACAGTGAAGCCAGTGCTGATACGGTGATTCACACGACCGGTATCCACCACCCAGGTCAGGTAGCTAGTATTATTGAAATCGTCCCAGTCATAGATTCCAAAGCCATTGTCCCCAGTCGCATCACCGTTAGGCTGGACATTGAAGAAGGAAAAGGTGGAAAACTTCTCATCCAGGGCGACGTACTGGAAATTGGTGTAAAAATCCAGATTATCGAAAATGGCGGACTTCAATGTGAGGGCGTAGCGGTTCTTTTTGTCCTGGTTGTAGACGAAATTCTGGGTGAAATTGAATTTTGGACCCAGTCCCGGTAAAAAGTGTTCGTTGACGTCGACAATGACGTTACCGACATTAAAATCACCCTGGTCTGAACGTGCAAAGGTGTTGGCATAATTGAGTGTCAGCAGCGTATCGTCACTAATCCTGTAGTCGGCAGCGATGCCAATAAGGCGACGCTCCTGTTCCACATCGTCGATGAACACATCGCCCTTGGAAGCAACCAGATTCACCCTGACACCAAAACGTTCCTCGTCACCAAGGTTTGTGCTCATATCGATATGCGTACTGAACATTCCCCAAGAATCCAGAGTGGTACTCACCATGAACATATCATCTTCGGTGGGCCGTTTGCTGACCTGGTTTATCGCACCACCTGGAGGAATGAAGCCGTAACGGAAAGAAGCCGGGCCGCGAAGAACCTCCACACGGCTCAGTAACTCGGTCTCGGGTATATTGATGTCTGACAGGGGTATGCCGTCGTAGATGACATTGGCGGTGTCGAAGCCGCGAAGTTTCCCGGTACCTTCGCTGACGCCACCGCCGTGTGCACCATAGCCCGGGGTGTAGGCAGGGTCGGTGACGAGAATCTGGGCCAACCCCACCGCACGACGACGATTGATATCATCTTCGCCGACCACGTTGACGCTGAAAGGAAGTTCCTGAAGATCGGTCACACCGAACATTACGCCATCAGACGATTGTCGAAGGTTATTGGGATCAAGGTGGCCAGTCACCCATACTTCTTCGAGCTGTTGGGCCGAGTATTTCTTACCTTGGCTGTTGTTATTTTCAATGGAATCGATTGGCTCCGAAGCGGGCACCGCACCGTCACCGATTTCGGACCACGCATCCACCGCGGCACCGATGCATGAAAGGGCCAACGCGGCCCTGCTGAATAAACTGAGGCACCCTGCTACTGACATTTCCCGTTCCCTGGGGCGGATCACACCCACACCACAACAATGCTAAAGATAATGATTATTATTTACATTGTCGAAAAGATCAACAGGTAATCATGCGGCACGGGGGCGCTGCTCCTCAGCCCCGCGGATGGTGCCTGGCGTGCAGCTCCTGCAAACGCGCCCGCGCCACGTGGGTGTAGATCTGGGTGGTACTCAAGTCGCTGTGCCCCAGCAGCATCTGCACCACGCGCAGGTCGGCCCCGTGGTTCAGCAGATGGGTGGCAAAAGCGTGTCGCAGGGTATGTGGCGAGAGCGGTTTGTCGATACCGGCGCGACGGGCGTAGAGTTTAATACGATACCAGAATGCCTGGCGAGTCATGACCGCACCACGCAGGCTGGGAAACACCACTTCGCCGGGCACACCGCGCAGCAGTTCCACCCGCGGCCCGCGCACAAAGCCCTGCAGCCAGTCCTGGGCCGCCTCCCCCATCGGCACCAGCCGCTCCTTGCGGCCCTTGCCAAACACCCGCAGCACGCCCTGGTTGAAGCTGACCTGGGACAGCTCCAGACCCACCAGCTCACTGACCCGCAGGCCGCAGGCGTAGAGCACTTCAAGCATGGCCCGGTCGCGGTATTCAAGGGGGTCGTCCACCAGCGGCGCGGCCAGCAGCTGGTCGACATCGGCCTCGGACAACGACCTGGGCAGCGGCCGGCCGAGCCGGGGGTTGTCGATATCCAGGGTCGGGTCGACCCGCAACCGACCCTCGCGGATGCAGTAGCGGTAGAAGCCGCGCACGCAGGACAGGAAACGGGCGCTGGAGCGCGGCGAGGCACCGCCTCGCATGCGCACGCTCAGGTAGCGCTGCACATCGGCGGCGCTGGCGTCCAGCAGGCCGGCGTTCCCCCGCTGTGCCAACCAGGCGAGGAATTGCCGCAGGTCGCGACGGTAGGAAGCGAGGGTGTTGTCGCTCAGACCCCGTTCCAGCCACAGGGCTTCGAGGTAGCGATCGATATCAGGATGATCTTGGCGGGTCGCTGCAGGCACGGAGGAACTCTAGCACCTGCGCACGCTGTCGTCACACCGGGAAAGCGAGCTATCACGCCCTGCCACAAGCGCTGCCGAGCCGGCTACCGGTGAACGTCAGTCAGTCGACATCGACTCGCTGCAACTGATGCGCCCCCGTTCAGTAGGGGTGGAACAGCTCGGCCTGTGGGTGATGCTACAGGTGGGACTGAGCGTGCCCCGGGAATGGTAGAATTGGTGGAGCTATGCGGGATCGAACCGCAGA
>JBKDZQ010000801.1:0-3712 GCA_047971325.1 Parahaliea sp. | reverse complement strand
TGGGACCTGCGGCTCAGCCAGGGCAGCTACAGCGCCCTGACCCAGCCCGAAGGCTGGACCACCGCCCTGGTGGTGCTGCACGGCGCGGTGCAGGTCAACGGCAACGCCGTCGTCCGGGAGGGACAACTGGTGGTGCTGGATCGCGATGGCGAGCAGTTTTCGATCGAGGCCAACAGCGACGCTGTGCTGCTGCTGTTGGGCGGCCAGCCTATCGAAGAGCCGATCGTCGGCCACGGCCCCTTCGTGATGAACAGTCACCAGGAGATCGTGCAGGCGATCGAAGACTTCAACAAGGGCCGGTTTGGCGCGGTACCGGCCTGAGTCCTGGCCTGACCCCGTCTCCATCCTCTCATCCTGCTGCCGGCGCAAGCGCCGGCAGCATATTCACAGCGGTTCCGGGGCACTCCCGGTTTGCCGCAGGAACCTCGCCGCTGCTGGCACCCCAATATCCGGGAAAATTCACGTTATCTGATTTTCAACTTGAAAATACACTAAACAGTGTAGTATATTTATTGCCACTGGACTGGCGGAGACAGCATCATGGCTCACAACAATGGTAAACGTGATTCCCGCGGCAAGCGCGCCGATGTCATTCGCGCTGCAGTCAACGAATTTCAGGCCAGTGGCTACCTGGAAACCAGCATGGACCGTATTGCCGAAGCGGCCAATGTGTCCAAGCGCACGGTCTACAACCACTTCGCCTCCAAAGAGGCGCTGTTTGACGCCATCGTGGAAACCCTGGTGGCCCGCTGCGGCAACCTGCAGTTTCCCGAACCCAGCAGCAGCGAACCACTGGCGCAGCAGTTGCAGAACATCGGCCGCGGCTACGCGGAGATGATGACCAGCGACGATTTCATCAAGCTGTCACGGGTGGTGCTGTCGCGCTTCATCCAGTCCCCGCAGGGGGTGGGTTCGGCCATCACCGGGCGCGAGCCGCAGCAACCGATCCAGCAGTGGATGGAAAGCGCCCAGGCCCGCGGCCTGCTGCCCGCCTTCGACACCCGACAGGCAACCACGGAATTCGCAGGACTGATTACCGCCACCGAGTTCTGGCCAACGCTGTTCCAGGACAGCGCAATGCCAGACGCACAGGGACGTGAACAGTACCTTGCCTCCATCGTCGCGATGTTTCTGAAGCACTACGCGCCAGACACGCCATAGCGCGACACTTTCAACAACCCTGACCGACCGGGTTCGGCTCTCCCCCAAAGAGCACAAACCCACCGACTATTGAGTGCTCTCAAGGAGACCGTCATGTTCAAAAAAATCGCAATGGCTTCCAGCATCGGCTTCGTACTCGCCGGCACCGCCCACGCGGACTACCGCTGGGAACTGGGCGGCGGCTACGCCAGCGGCGACATCGACTCCACCGCGGCCGACGCCGACAGCGACACCTTCGGCATCCAGGGCAAGTACTTCCTGGACAATGTCGACACCAGCAAAGGCCCCCTGGGCGAAGCGGAATTCCTGGACCGCGCCTCCTTCATCGGCCTGGAATACCGCAACGGTGAAATCGATGTCGACGGCGCAGACGAGCTTGACACCGAAAGCTACGGCGTCAATGCCCGCCTGGTACACAAGCCCTCCGGCTGGCTGGCCAACATGTCCTACCGGGTGGACGAGTACGACGACCAGGACCTGGATTCCTACGCCTTCGGCGTCGGCAAATACCTGGGTGACAACACCACCCTGACCATGACCTACGAGCACCTGAAAATGGACGACTTCGACGAGATCAAATCTGACCTCTGGGGTATGGATTTTGCCCACATGTTCCGCTTCAACAACGGCACCGCCCTGAAAATGGACGCCGGCTACGCCTATGTCGACTCCGACGAGGGCGACAGCGGCGACCAGTACAAACTCGGCGGCACCTACTACCTGAACGACCGCCTGGGCTTCGGCGCCTCCTACGAGCGTCTCGCCCTGGATGAAGACTATGACACCTGGAAGGTCTATGCCGACTGGTTCGTCAACGAGAAAGTGTCCGTGACCCTGTCCTACGGCGAAACCGACACCGACTACCTGGACTTCAACAACGACGGTTTCCTGGTGGGCGTGAACATGCGCTTCTGATCCCCTCACAGGCCAGGTCTGCCTGTACTTGCCCCGGGTGGCTCTCGCAGCTGCCCGGGGCCTTTTTTGGGGTTGGGGGAAGGCACACGATACCGCTATTTTGCGCATCATCGACCCCGGCCGCAGCCTCGGCAAAACCAACCTGCTGAACGACGCGGATTTGCAGGCGTTTGTGGAACTACAACAAGCGTCCACGATTTCGTGAAATCCCACTACAATTTCGCCGACCCGGAGGGGGGACGGCGAACCGCTGGAGCCGGAAGTGTGCAGCCACTGCGGTTTCACCCTGCCAGGGTAGCCAGGCTTTATTTCGGCGAACTGCCCTCTTTGACAGCAGGTAGCCTCTGCCAACGGAACATGAGCCTGAAACGGGAGCCATTGATAATATTATTGATTATCAATAGTATTAGCTCCCCCAATTTGAACAGTGAGCGAAATGGTGCGCTTGACGACAGGAACCGTCCCGATGCGGGTAGCAGATGCAAGTCCCGGCAGACTAAACCTTCTGGTGCATGCCGTCGCCCTGGCCACCTTGCCGCTGTGCCATGGCGCTTTGGCGCAGGAAAGCGGCAATGCCGCCAGTGGCGCGCTCGAAGAAGTGATTGTTACCGGCCGCTATACCGTCAACGATCGTCTGGATACGGCGACGGGTCTGGGCCTGAGTCTGCAGGAGACACCACAGTCGGTCAGTATCCTCACCTTTCAGCGAATCGAGGATCAGAACCTCGACTCATTGACCGACGCGGTGATGAATGCGCCGGGAACCAGCGCCAAGGAGGGCGACAGCTCCCGCTACTTCTTTTCCAGTCGCGGATTTTCCATCGACAACTACCAGATCGACGGGGTACCCATGCTGTGGCAGGGCGGGGGTGACGCCGGCGAGACCCAGACCAACCTGATGATTTTCGAGCGGGTCGAGGTGGTGCGGGGCGCTACCGGGCTGCTCACCGGGGTGGGTGAGCCATCGGCTTCGCTGAATCTGGTGCACAAGACCGCCAGCAGCACCGAGTTGTTCGGCCGTGTGTCCGCCAGCACGGGCCGCTGGGACACCTACGGCGTGAGCGCCGATGTCGGCTCCCGGCTCAATGCCTCGGGCAGCATTCGCGGGCGCGCCATCGTCAAATACCAGCAGGGCGAGTCGCATACCGATCTGCTGGAAAGCGAAACCAGCGTCTATTACGGCACGGTGGATGCGGACCTCACCGATACCACGCTGCTGCGCCTGGGTGCCAGCTATCAGGACAACGATCCCACGGCGTCCACCTGGGGTGGCCTTCCCTCCTGGTATGCAGATGGCAGCCGCAGCGACTGGTCCCGCTCCAAAACCATCGGTGCCGACTGGACCCGCTGGGCCTCCACCAACAAAAACTACTTTGTCCACCTGATTCAGCAGCTGTCGGCTTCCTGGGAAGCCAAGTTCTACGTGAATGTGGCGAAGAATGACGCCGAGCTGAACCTGCTCTATCTTTACGGCCATCCCGACCGGAACACCGGCCTGGGCATGGGCGGATCGCCCTACAATGCGCGGACCGAGCGGCACCAGACCGTAGCTGGTGTACAGTTGGCGGGTGATTACTCGCTGTTCGGCCGCCAGCATGAACTGGTCGCCGGTTTCCAGTACAGCCGGCAGGATTTC
>JBKDZQ010000800.1:0-10498 GCA_047971325.1 Parahaliea sp. | reverse complement strand
CCGTGTACGAACGCAACAAGCCCGACGACACCTTTGGCTGGGGTGTGGTGTTCTCCGACCAGACCGTGGACAACCTGCTGGCCAACGACCCGGTCAGCGGCGAGCGCATCGCCAGCGAGTTCATCCACTGGGACATGATCGACTGCCATTTCAAGGGCCAGGTGGAGCGCTCCGACGGCCACGGCTTTATCGGCCTGGGCCGCAAGCGCATGCTGCAGATCCTGCACGAGCGCTGCCGGGAACTGGGTGTGGAGCTGGAATTCGAGAGCGAGTTCGCACCGGAGGATGTTGACACCCGCTTCGCCGACGCCGACGTGGTGGTGGCCGCCGACGGCATCAACTCCCGCATCCGCAACAGCGACCTGGAAACCTTCGACTGCAGCGTCGACGTGCGCCCCAACAAGTTCGTGTGGCTGGGTACCAGGCAGACCTTCCGCGACGCCTTCACCTTTGTCTTCGAGGAAACCGAACACGGCTGGATCTGGGCCCACGCCTACCAGTTCGACGACGAGACCTCCACCTTCATCGTGGAGTGTAACCCGGACGTCTACGACGCCATCGGCTTCGAACACATGAGCCACGATGAAAGCGCGCAAACCTGCCGCAAAATCTTCGAAAAATACCTGGGCGGGCACCCGCTGCTGACTAACTCCGCCCACATCCGCGGCTCCGCCTGGATCAGCTTCCCCCACGTGCTGTGCCGCAACTGGGTGAAGAACGACCGCGTGGTGCTGATTGGCGACGCCGCCCACACCGCCCACTTCTCCATCGGTTCCGGCACCAAGCTGGGCCTGGAGGACGCCATCTCCCTGGCCGAGCACCTCGACCGCGACGCCAGCATTGGCGAGGCCCTGCGCGCCTATCAGGCGGAGCGCGAAGTCGACGCCCTGCGCCTGCAAAACAGCGCGCGCAACGCCATGATCTGGTTCGAGAACGTGCCGCGCTATGCCCGCGCCTTCGACCTCAAGCAGTTCAACTACTCCATGCTCACCCGCAGCCAGCGGGTCAGCCACGAAAACCTGCGCCTGCGCGACAAGACCTGGCTGGAGGGCATGGAGAAGCACCTGGCCAGGCGGGTGCTGGGCGAGAGCTTCGACGAAGCGGTACCGCCCATGTTCCTGCCCTTCAGGCTGCGCGACATGACGCTGATCAACCGCGTGGTGGTGTCGCCCATGTCCATGTACAGCTCGGTGGACGGCATGCCCGACGACTGGCACCTGGTGCACTACGGCGCGCTGGCCAAGGGCGGCGCCGGCCTGGTGTACACCGAGATGACCGATATCTGCCCCGAAGGCCGCATCACCCCCGGCTGTGCCGGCATCTGGAACGATGAACAGGAAGCGGCCTGGAAGCGCATCGCCGACTTCGTGCACAAACACAGCCAGGCCAGATTCTGCCTGCAGATCGGCCACGCCGGCGCCAAGGGCGCCACCAAGGAACCCTGGAAGTGGGATCCGGCCATCCTCGACGAGCCGCTGGCACCCGCCGAGCAGTGGCCGCTGGTGTCCGCCTCCGCCAAGCCCTACGACAGCTACAGCCCGGTGCCCACCGCCCTCACCCGCGAGATGATGGACGAGATCACGGCCCAACACGTGGCCGCCGCCGAACGGGCGCAGCGCGCCGGTTTCGACATGATCGAACTGCACGCCGCCCACGGCTATTTGCTGTCCTCCTTCATTACACCGGTGATGAACCAGCGCGACGACGAGTACGGCGGCCGTCTGGAAAACCGCCTGCGCTTCCCGCTGGAAGTGTTCCGCGCCATGCGCGCGGTGTGGCCGGCCGACAAACCGATGTCAGTGCGCATCTCCGCCTGTGACTGGATAGAGGAGCAGGGCAATACCGAAGAGGACGCCGTGGCCATCGCCCGCGCCTTCAGCGGGGCCGGCGCCGACATCATCGATGTGTCCAGCGGCCAGGTATCGCACCAGGCCAAACCCCTGCCCGGGCGCATGTTCCAGACCCCCCTGTCGGACCGCATCCGCAACGAGGGCGGGCTGGCCACCCTGGCGGTGGGCAACATCTACGAAGTGGATCACGTCAACAGCATCATCGCCGCCGGCCGCGCCGATCTGGTGTGCCTGGCCCGGCCCCACCTGGCGGACCCGGCCTGGACCCTGCGCGCCGCCGCCGAGATGGGCCACACCGGGGTCGGCGTATCCGAGCCCCACCAGTACTTCCTCGGCTACCGCCAGTTGCGCGTCAACCTGGAGCGGGCCCGGGAGATGGCGGTGAACCCATGAGTCAAAACAGAAGCCATGCCCTGATCACCGGTGCCGGCAGCGGCATCGGCGCCGTCATCGCCCGCAGCCTTGGCGGGCAGGAGCGCAACCTCAGCCTGCTGGGGCGCCGAGACAATGCTCTGGAGGAAACCCGCCAGCAGTTGACCGAGCCGGCCAGCGCCGCCGCCTTCACCTGCGACGTCAGCGACAGCGACAGCGTGGCCGCGGCCTTCGCGGCGGCGCGCGAAGCCTTCGGCGACATCGACATCCTGGTCAACTGCGCCGGCGCCGCACCCACTGCCCCCTTCCACAAGCTGGACGCATCCGGCTGGCGCGCGGTGATGGCAATCAACCTGGACGGTGTATTCCACTGCACCCGCGAGGTGGTGCCGGCCATGCTCGAGCGCGGCGCCGGGCGTATCATCAACATCGCCAGCACCGCCTCCCTGCGCGGCTATGCCTATGTCAGCGCCTACTGCGCGGCCAAGCACGGGGTGCTGGGCCTGACCCGGGCGCTGGCGCTGGAACTGGCCACCAAGGGCGTGACCGTCAACGCGGTGTGTCCGGGCTACACCGACACCGATATCATCCGCAAGGCGGTCGCCACTCTCGTGCAGAAAACCGGCCGCAGCCAGGAGCAGGCCCTGGCGGAGTTCACCCGGGTGAATCCCCAGGGGCGGCTGATTGACCCACAGGAAGTGGCGGACACCGTGCTCTGGCTGTGCTCCGATGCGGCGCGCTCGGTCACCGGGCAGGCGATTTCCATTAGCGGTGGGGAGACGATGTAGGGAGAGGTAGCCGATCCGGCTGCCGTCTCCGGCACCGCTTATCGAGACACGCCGTGAACCCGCACCCGATAAAGCGGGGCGGGCTCTCCCTGGGGGCTCGAATGCAGCATGCCCATAAAGAGGGGCAGACCCTCCATGCTGCATACGGTCTCGATAAGCGGTGCCGGAAACGACTGCCTCGCTGAATATCACAATATCAGTTAAAGGAGCACCAACATGCACAACCAAGCGATGGCCGGCTACCAGGCCACCCACTTCCTCTGGGAAGCCAACGGTGGCGTGGCCACCATCACCCTCAACCGACCCGAACGCAAGAACCCGCTGACCTTCGAGTCCTACGCCGAGCTGCGCGATTTGTTCCGCGCCCTGGTCTACGCCGATGACATCAAGGTGGTGGTGATCCGCGGCGCTGGCGGCAATTTCTGTTCCGGCGGCGACGTGCACGAAATCATCGGCCCGCTGACCCGGATGGACATGAAGCAACTGCTGGCCTTCACCCGCATGACTGGCGATCTGGTCAAGGCCATGCGTGCCTGCTCCCAGCCCATCGTCAGCGCCGTGGAGGGCGTGTGCGCCGGCGCCGGCGCCATCATCGCCATGAGCTCCGACCTGCGCTATGCGGCTCCCGACGCCAAGGTCGCCTTCCTGTTCAACCGGGTGGGCCTGGCCGGCTGCGACATGGGCGCCTGCGCCGTGCTGCCGCGCATCATCGGCCAGGGCCGCGCCAGCGAACTACTCTACTTCGGTCGCCATATGAAAGCCGAGGAGGGCGAGCGCTGGGGCTTTTTCAACGGCGTCAGCGACGACCCGGGCGAGGACGCCCTGAACGCCGCCCGGCGCATCGCCGAAGGCCCCACCTTCGCCAACGGCATCACCAAGATGCAACTGCACCAGGAGTGGAACATGTCGGTGGACCAGGCCATCGAGGCCGAAGCCCAGGCCCAGGCCATCTGCATGCAGGGCAAGGATTTCGAGCGCGCCTACAAGGCCTTTGTCAACAGGCAGACGCCAGTGTTTGAGGGTGATTGAGGCGTAATGTCATCGGATTAAAATTTACTGCCATATCCTGGCCAGTGGCCGGATCGAATACCCCCGAATCCCGATGGCACTTAGTTTGGCTCATCGTGCGATGCAGGCGCCGGAGCGGGCATGGCTTGGCGGGACCGTGCGAGGCATGGATGCCGAGCCTACAGGGACGTATTCACGGCGTGTCCCGGCAAGCCATGCCCGGTTCGGTGCCGGCTCGGGTGCTTAGCCAAGTGGCATTCACCCTGATCCAATAACATTCAATTAAAAGGTAAACGGCATGAGCGACAAAAGCTATCTACAGTGGCCCTTTCTCGACCAGAGCCACCGCGACCTCGAAACCAGCGTGGACCGCTGGGCCAGCGAGCACCTGGCCGCCCTGGTGGCCAACGAGCACGAGGACCTGGACGGCACCTGCATCGGCCTGGTGCGGGCCCTGGGCCAGGCCGGCATCACCGGCTACGCGGTGCCCGCCAGCGGCGGCGGCACACTCGACCAACTCAGCGTGCGCAGCCTGTGCCTGATCCGCGAAACCCTGGGCCGCCACCACGCCCTGGCCGACTTCGTCTTCGCCATGCAGGGGCTGGGCTCCGGCCCCATCTCCCTGTTCGGCAGTGCGCAGCAACAGGAACGCTTCCTGCCGGCGGTGGCCAGGGGCGAAAAACTCTCCGCTTTCGCCCTGTCCGAGCCCGAGGCCGGCTCCGATGTCGCCGCCATGTCCTGTAGCGCCACTCTGAACGGCGACCACTACGTACTCAATGGCGAGAAGACCTGGATCTCCAACGGCGGCATCGCCGATTTCTACACCGTGTTCGCCCGCACCGGCGAAGCCCCGGGCGCCAAGGGCATCACTTGCCTGGTTGTGGAAGCCGACAGCCCGGGCTTTGAAATCGCCGAGCGCATCGATCTGGTAGCGCCCCACCCCCTGGCCACCTTGCGCTTTAACGATTGCCGTATTCCGATGGCGAACCGGGTCGGGGACGCGGGTCGCGGCTTTGGCATCGCCATGGCCACCCTCGACGTGTTCCGCTCCACCGTGGCCGCCGCCGCCCTGGGCATGGCGCGCCGCGCCTTCGATGAAACCCTGGCCCACGTGCGCCAGCGCAAGGCCTTTGGCGGTACCCTGGCGGACCTGCAGCTGGTGCAGGGCAAGCTGGGGGAAATGGCGCTGGCCATCGACAGCAGCGCCCTGCTGGTCTACCGCTCCGCCTGGACCCGCGACTGCGTCGCCGACCGGGTCACCCGGGAAGCCGCCATGGCCAAGCTGCACGCCACCGAGAGCGCCCAGCAGGTGATCGACACCGCCGTCCAGCTCCACGGCGGCCAGGGCGTGCGCCGGGGCAATGTGGTGGAGTCCCTGTACCGGGACATCCGCGCCCTGCGCATCTACGAGGGCGCCTCGGAGGTACAGCAGACCATCATCGCGCGGCAGGCGCTGGCAGCCTTTGCGGAGCCTGGCGCGTAGCGAGGGACGAATGAACAATCGTGTCGGGGCGGCGGCTGGTGGCCCCAGCACTTTCAAAAACGCATCCGGAAAACCGCAGACCCGGCAGGCCGCGGAGCCCGCCATATTGATCAGGTTTGGTCTGAGGATTTTCCTGTGAAACTTCGCAATGTGCTTCTCGGCACTGCCCTGGCTGCCGGGTGCCAACCTCGGGCGCCCACTGACCTGAATGCTGTTGCCGTCCCACCCGGCCACGCCAGCCACAGGCTGGACACTTCCCCACGCAAAGTGCACCATATTGGCGCACACACCCTCGAAAGGGCCGATGGCAGTACACTGATGGGGCGGCAGTGCCACCGGGCTGCTGCCCACGCCGGGGGAACCATATTGCCAACCAACTGAAAAATATATATTTCTTCTATTTTTCAGTTATTGTCCGATGACACTTCTTGTTGGCTCCATTTTTGCTTTGCCATTAAGCATGCTGCGACAGGGCGGTCAATCATGGGGCAGGGATGATTCAGCAACAGGATATCTTCGACAATCTGAGTACCGGGGTCATTGCCCTGGACGCAGACCTGCGCATTACCGCCATCAATGCCGCCGCCCAGGCGCTGCTGGAGGTCTCCTCGGCCCGTGTCATGCACCAACATGTGGTCAGCTTGAGTAATGCCCCCGACGAACTGGTGGCCACCCTCTCTCAGGTGCTGAACTCGCGCAATCCCCTGGCCCGCCGCGACATGCCGGTACAGCAGCTGTCGGGCAACCTGGTTCATCTGGACCTGTTCGCCACCCCCATCCTGCAGGAGGGCGCCGTCGATACCCTGCTGGTGGAGCTGCGGCCAGTGGACCGGCTGCTGCGCATCAGCCGCGAGGAGGGCATCCAGCAGGCCCAGGAGACTACCCGCACCGTTCTTCGCGGCCTGGCCCACGAAATCAAGAACCCCCTCGGCGGGGTACGCGGCGCCGCCCAGCTGCTGGCCAAGGAACTGCCCAGCGAGGAGCTGACGGAATACACCCGCATCATCATCCGCGAAGCCGACCGCCTGCGCGACCTGGTGGATCGCCTGCTCGGTCCTCACCACCAGCCGGAACTGGTGGCCATCAATATCCACGAAGTCCTGGAGCATGTGCGCAACCTGATCAACGCCGAAAGTGGCGGCCAGGTCCAATTTATCCGCGACTACGACCCCAGCCTGCCGGACCTGCCGGGTGACCGGTTACAGCTCATCCAGGTGATACTGAACATCATGCGCAATGCCCTGCAGGCAGCTGCCTCGCCGGAGCGCTGCGAACTCACCCTGCGCACCCGCTCCCAGCGCCAGTTCACCATCGGCGCCCACCGCCACCGCCTGGTCTGTCGCATCGATATCAACGACAACGGGCCGGGTGTGCCGCAAGAACTGCTACACTCGATTTTCGTGCCCATGGTCACTGGCCGCGCCGAGGGC
The DNA here is from genome assembly GCA_047971325.1 of Parahaliea sp. Classification (GTDB taxonomy): domain Bacteria; phylum Pseudomonadota; class Gammaproteobacteria; order Pseudomonadales; family Halieaceae; genus Parahaliea. Next base: position 3,567 of record JBKDZQ010000800.1, on the reverse strand, counting down.
ACTGGCCTTGGCCTGTCAATCGCCCAGTCCATCGTCAACCGCCACGGTGGTCTGGTGGAATGCCACAGCGAACCCGGTTGTACCTGTTTCACCATTTATCTGCCGATGGAACTCCCCAATGACAGGACAAGCTAAAGTCTGGGTTGTCGATGACGACAGCTCGATCCGCTGGGTGCTGGAACGCGCCCTCAGCCAGGCCGGCATCGACAACGACGCCTTCGCCAACGCCGACAGCCTCCTCGGCAGATTGCGGGACGAGCGCCCCGATGTGATCATCAGTGATATCCGCATGCCCGGCACCGACGGCCTGGCGCTGCTGTCCTTCCTCAATGAGCACCACCCCGACGTGCCCGTGATCATCACCACCGCCCACTCCGACCTCGACTCGGCGGTGGCCTCCTACCAGCGTGGCGCCTTCGAGTATCTGCCCAAGCCATTCGATATCGACGAGGTCGTGGCCATTACCGGGCGCGCCCTGGCCCATGCCCGGGAAAAGCGCGGTGAACTGCCAACGCCGGAGGCCCTGCCCCAGACCGAGATCATCGGCGAGGCGCCGGCCATGCAGGAGGTGTTTCGCGCCATCGGCCGCCTGGCCCACAGCAATATCACTGTGCTGATCAACGGCGAATCCGGCACCGGCAAGGAACTGGTAGCCCGCGCCCTGCACCGCCACAGCCCGCGGGCCGCGAACCCCTTCATCGCCCTCAACATGGCGGCGATTCCCCGCGACCTGATGGAATCGGAACTGTTCGGCCACGAGAGGGGCGCCTTCACCGGCGCCAACACCAAGCGCGAGGGCCGCTTCGAGCAGGCCGACGGCGGCACTCTGTTCCTCGACGAAATTGGCGACATGCCGGCGGAAACCCAGACCCGCCTGCTGCGGGTGCTGGCCGATGGAGAATTTTACCGGGTGGGCGGCCACACCCCGGTGAAAGTGAATGTGCGCATCATCGCCGCCACCCACCAGGACCTGGAGGGCCTGGTGCAGCGCGGCGATTTCCGTGAGGATCTGTTCCACCGTCTCAACGTCATCCGCATCCACATCCCCAAGCTGGCGGAGCGGCGCGAGGACATTCCACGCCTGATGCAGTTCTTTTTCCAGAAAGCCGCCAGGGAGCTCGGTGGCGAGACCAAGGTGCTGCTGCCGGAAACCGAGCAGTTTCTGGTGGGGCTGGAGTGGCCGGGCAACGTCCGGCAACTGGAAAACACCTGCCGCTGGCTGACGGTGATGGCCTCCGGGCGCGAGATCCACCTGGGCGACCTGCCTCCGGAGCTCGGCAAGGCCAGCTTCACCGAGCCCGCCGACACCCGGTCGGACTGGCGCGACCTGCTGCACCGCTGGGCGCGAAGCGAGCTGATACAGGGCAAACACCAGATCCTGCGCCAGGCGATACCGGCCTTCGAGCGGGTCATGATCGAGGTGGCCCTCCAGCATTCCCAGGGCCGCAAGCGCGACGCCGCCGAACTGCTGGGCTGGGGCCGCAACACCCTGACCCGGAAGATGAAAGAGCTGGAGATGTAGCACGGGCACAGGGGCCGGGGTTAGACTGGGCCGATGCCCATCGACACCCCGACGCTCCCGGCCATTGTCCTGTACCAGCCGGAAATCCCGCCCAATACTGGTAATATCATCCGCCTGTGCGCCAACACCGGCAGCCAGTTGCACCTGATCGAGCCGCTGGGCTTCGATCTGGACGACAAAAAACTGCGCCGGGCGGGACTCGACTATCGGGAATTCGCCGCGCTCAACACCTGGCCGGACCTCGACAGCTTTCGCCGCGCCCACCCGGCCCTGCGCCTGCTGGCACTCAGCACCCGTGGCGGCACGCCCTATCACCAGGTGCAATTCAGCGGCCGCGACGCACTGCTGTTCGGCCCCGAAACCCGCGGCCTGCCGCCGGCCATCCGCGACGCCCTGCCCGCCGGACAGCGGCTGCGGGTGCCGATGACGGCGGGCAGCCGCAGCCTCAACCTGAGCAATACCGCGGCGCTGGTGCTATACGAGGCGCTGCGGCAGCTGGGTTTCCCGGGAATGGGCTAACGCCAGCGGCCGGCTGGCGTCTGCGCACTACACCGTCCCGCTGCGCTTCATCGACATGTACTGGCTGGCCAGGCTGCGGCTGAGCTGGTGCGGCAGGCAATCCACCACGCCGATTCCCCTGGCCCGCAGTCGGGCGATGACCCGCTGCTGCCGGCGCAGGAGATCGGCGGCCACGCAGTGCAGCAGGGCATGGTCGAAGCTGTCGATGCCAGCCCCGGCCCAGTGCGACAGCTCGGTCTCCCGCAGGTTGGCCAGCAGCACGGCGTGCTGCTGGCCCAGCACCGCCACCGCGCGCTCCAGGTCGGCGGCGTCCTCGGCCTGCAGGTTGGTTACCAGGATCACCAGGGCGCGGCGCTGGCGCCGGTCGGCCAGGCGCATGGCGGCCTCGATGAAATCGGAGCCCTGGGTGGTGGCCTGCAGGTCGTAGAGCTGGTCCAGCAGTATGCGCAGGCCAGCGCGCTGCCGGCGCGGTTCCAGCCACCTCTCCTCGCCGGCGAAGGTGCACACGCCCACCCCGTCACCCTCGCGCAGGGCAAACCAGGCGGTGAGCAGCATCGCGTTCAGGGCGTGGTCGAAGTGGCTGAGCCTGCCGTCGCGGCCGTGCATCCGCCGGCCGCAGTCCAGCAGGAAGATAATGTCGCGATCGTGTTCGTCCTGGTAGTCCCGGGACACCGGCTTGCACAGCCGGGAACTGGCTTTCCAGTCCACCTGCCGCAGGCTGTCGCCCTGGCGGAATTCGCGCAGCTGCAGGAAATCGGTGCCCTCGCCCCGGCGCCGCTGCAAATGGATGCCCAGGCGCCTGGCACTGTGCTCGGCGCTGATTTCACGCAGGTCGCCGGGGGTTATGAAATCCGGGTAGACACGCAGGGAGCTGTCGCCGGCTTGCAGGATGCGGCGGCGCCAGAAACCCCAGGGACTGTCGATTTCCAGCTCCGTGGCGCCAAAGCGCAGCTCGCCGCGCCGGGTCGGCTCGACCCGGTAGTCGAAGTCCAGCTCGCCACCGGCGCTCAGGCTGAAGCGACGCGGCAACCCGGAGATGGCCAGTCCAGCGGGATAGTGATCCACCACCCTGCCCTGTACCCGGCGCACCAGCGGGTTGGCCAGGTGCAGGCCGATCCGGTTGTCCCGGCCCAGCGCGAGGCTGCGCGGCAGCCTGCGCTGCAGCGTGAGCGGCGCCTCGCGCCGGGCGCGCCAGCCATCCAGCAGGGCGGCGAGCCCCAGGCCCGTCGCCGCGGCCAGCCACACCATGCCCAGGGGCAGGTCGGCCGGCCACTGCAGGCCCCGCTGCAGTGCCAGCACCAGACCCAGGGCCAGCAGCAGCGCCAGGGCCAGCAGCAGCGCCGGTCCCGGTTTCATGCCCGCGGCGCGTCCACGTCCTCGAGCAGGCGCTGCAGCACACTGTCGGCGCTGAGTCCGTCGATCTCGGCATCGGCGGCCAGCGCCACCCGGTGGCGCAGCACCGGCAGCGCCATCGCCTTGATGTCGTCCGGCAGCACGAAATCGCCGCCACGGAGCAGGGCGCGGGC
>JBKDZQ010000799.1:0-2376 GCA_047971325.1 Parahaliea sp. | reverse complement strand
CGTCAAAAACCGAGTTTATCCATAATTAAACGGGAACCGCAATCATTGGATGGCGGTGATTGCCAGTATTTACGCTTACCAGTGGCGCAGATCACGCTTTGAACACGCAAAAAATACAGTGGCAGCGATATCTGTTCCCGCCGGGCGTGGAACAGAAAACGTGCTGGATGCGGGCAGTGGGCTAAACTGCAAAGTGGTCTGGCCGATTTCAATTGACGTCTGGCGGCTATGGGCGTATAAGTAGTATTTAAATTACTACTTTAGAGGTGGCGTTCACTCGCCGGTATACAAAAAAGGGAAAGACAATGACTGAAGTGCTTTCGCGTAATGCTGCGCGCAATATTTTCTTTGGTGGGTCGACCTTTTTCTTTCTCGTGTTTGCTGCCCTGACCGCGCACAGTCACTGGTACATGGTGAATGTGTCCACCGACAAGGAGGGGCTTACGGAATCGGTCGTCCGTGGCAAGCACGTGTGGGAGAAAAACAGTTGCATCAATTGCCACAGTATCCTCGGCGAGGGCGCCTACTTTGCGCCTGAGCTAGGTAACGTGTGGACCCGCTACGGAGGTCGTGACAACCCGGACAGTGCCCGTCAGGCACTCAAGGGCTGGATCAAGGCCCAGCCGCTGCAGGTACCCGGTCGGCGCAAGATGCCCGCCTTCAACCTGAGCGAGCAGGAGCTGGACGACCTGGTGGATTTCTTCCATTGGACCGACTCGATCAATACCCAGAATTGGCCTCCGCACCCTGTAGGGTGAGTCGCTGCAATTCTTCACCGGGAGACTAGCAATGAAATACCAGACCCAGCGACTCGCCCTGCCCTATTTCATGGTGGCAATGGCACTGTTCCTGCTGCAGGTGACCTTCGGCATCCTGGCGGCAACGGTCTACGTCATGCCCGATTTTCTGGCGCAGACGGAACCCTTCCACATCATGCGCATGAGTCACACCAACCTGCTGATCGTCTGGCTGCTGATCGGCTTCATGGGTTGTACCTACTACCTCATGCCTGAGGAGGCCGAAACCGAGACTCACAGCCCGATGCTGGCCTATGTGGGTCTGGCCATCTTCGCGGTAGCCGGCGCTGGTGCCCTGCTCAGCTACCAGTTCGGTATTCACGAGGGGCGCGAATTCCTGGAACAGCCCCTGTGGTGCAAGATCCTGATCACTATTTCCTTCCTGATGTTCCTGTACAACTGCAGCCGTACCCTGCTGGCAGGGCGCAAGACCGCCATCAATGTGATCCTCATGCTGGGGCTGTGGCTGGCGGGTGTGTTCTGGTTCTTCGCCTTTTACAACCCCAGCAACCTGGCGGTGGACAAACTGTACTGGTGGTGGATCGTGCACATCTGGGTCGAGGGCGTGTGGGAGCTGATCATGGCCTCCCTGCTGTCCTACCTGCTGATCAAGATGACCGGTGTCGACCGCGAGATCATCGAAAAGTGGCTCTATGTGATCATCGGTCTGGCGCTGTTCTCCGGCCTGCTGGGCACCGGGCACCACTACTACTGGATCGGTGCGCCGGCCTACTGGCAGCCTCTGGGCAGCATCTTCTCCACCCTGGAGGTGGCGCCCTTCTTCGCCATGGTGATGTTCTCCTTCTTCATGTTCTGGAAGGGTCGCCGCAACCACCCCAACAGCGCCGCCATGCTGTGGACCCTGGGCAGTTCCACCGTGGCCTTCTTTGGCGCCGGCGTCTGGGGCTTTCTGCATACCCTGGCCTTCGTCAACTACTACAGCCACGGCACCCAGGTGACGGCCGCCCACGGCCACCTGGCTTTCTACGGCGCCTACGTGATGCTGGTGCTGGCGGTGATTACCTACGCCATGCCGCAATTGCGCCGGGTGCAGCCCTACAACCAGTTGCTCAACATGTGGAGCTTCTGGATCATGACCTCGTCCATGTGCTTCATGACCTTCACCCTCACCTTCGCCGGCGTGGTGCAAACCCACCTGCAGCGGGTGATGGGCATCAACTACATGGAAGTGCAGTCGCAGCTGGCCATCTTCTACATGATGCGCCTGGGCGCTGGTGTGGTGGTGTCCATTGCCGCGGTGCTCTATCTTTACTCCGTCTTTGGCCCGGCCCGGCAGCGGCTGCCTGAAGGCGGCCTCGCCACGCCGGCCTGATGCGCGCGGACGGGCAATAGATGAAATGTTCAGGTGAACCCGCGGGCGCGTCGCTGGCCGCCGTGACCAGTGACGCGCCCTTCTATCAAAGTATCGGCGACGAATGCGAGCTGTTCCAGCACGCCTACCAGCAGCGCCTGCCCCTGCTGCTGAAGGGCCCCACCGGCTGCGGCAAGACCCGCTTCGTGCAGCACATGGCGGCGCGGCTCAACAAGAAGCTCTACACCGTGGCCTGCCACGACGACC
>JBKDZQ010000798.1:0-5878 GCA_047971325.1 Parahaliea sp. | reverse complement strand
CTGCCATCGGTGCTGCCATCGTCTACAACGATAAGTTCAAAGTTACGATAGCTCTGGCCCAGCACTGAATTCACAGCGCGCAGTACATGCCGCTCTTTGTTGTACAGGGGAATGACCACACTGAGAGGTGGGTTCGTATCGGTCGTGCTAATGGGCACTGTTTTAACCCTGGCTGTGGTACTAATGTCTGTCGATGATAGCTTGAGAGGATAAAAATTTGTACATAGGATGTAGGTTTAAGAGCAATTGTCTTCCCCCGAGTTCGTTGGACCTTGTGTAGAGTTACGTTTTCAGCAAAAATCACAATATTGGCAAGAAGAGCCAGTTACCTGTTGAGAAGCGGACAGAGGTCGTACTGTCGCTGCTGCGCCGGGAGGAACCGGTCCGGGCGCTGGGAGGGATGAAAATCCTGTCCGGGCGGTAGGCGGCGCGAATATTACTAACCCTGCAAGATTTTTTGTTGGGCTGATGCGGCACACGGACGTGCCTGGTGAATAACCAGGCCAATAGTCAATATGGCGACACTCTTTGACCTCTCCCGGTGCTAGGGTAGCAGCCGTTTGTCCAGATAACCCTAATACGCAAGGATCCAGGACCGTGAATGCAGCGCTCAAGGCCCACATCAAGAAAGAAGCCATCGCCAACTTTGTGATCAACCTTGCCATCAATGCCTGGCTGGCCTGGCTGATTTTTTCCTCTGCCAGCCACCTCAATGCCTTCGGGGAGAACGCCTACGTGCCGGATCTCGCCATTATGGGTGTCATCCTGTCGATGATCGTCGCCGCCATCGTGATGCCGCTGCACCGCTACCGGCTGCGCAAGAGCAAGCTCGCCACCTGCGACGGGCCGCAGGGCGTATACGCACGGCTGGCGGGCAAATCCACCTGGACGGTGGTCCTGGTATTTGGCTGTGTTGGCGGCGTAGTGGCGCTGCTGGTCGGGCTGGCCGTCAGCGTGATTAGCCCCACCCTCAGCCCCATGGCCTACACCGCGATCAAGGGCCTGCTGGCCGGGGTGCTGGCAGTGATCGTGGTCGTTCCCACCATCCAGCTCGCCCTCTATCAGGATCCTGATGTCACCGAGGCTCTGAGCAGCCAGTAGCGCGGGTTCTACCGCGCGGGCAATCTGGAAAACTATGAGGCCCTGCCTGGCGACAACATCTGGAGTAACGGTGCGTGCCAAGCCGAGACTTTCCGAGGGAGCACCCAACTAACAAACAGCTACAGCGATATATATTGTGCCTGGAATTGGAAGGGGTTAGGGGTCAGTGTAAGTCCAGCCAGGAGGTGGTGTAATCAATACAGAATTCGAGCGCGTGTAGTCGGTGTTAATGCAGGCAGTATCGAAGACCGGCGGCCTTCAACTCGTAGGCCGGCAGTTGGATTGCGCCAACTCGGGAGAGGGCGTGGCGTATACGGATGGCACTCTCAGCGCGCTCAATTACCATCGACTTGGCGAGATATTTCAAATGTCCATATTATGGGGATGGCGTAGTTTTGGCTAAAGTAATTATTACCTTTGGAACTTTCGACGTATTCCACGTCGGTCATCTCCGTGTGCTGGAGCGTGCAGCAGTTCTCGGTACGAAGCTTGTTGTTGGTGTTTCTACCGATGCTCTCAATGTTCACAAGAAGGGGAGAAATCCAGTTTACTGTCAGAATCAGAGAATGGAGATCATATGTGCGTTAAGGTGTGTGAGTGAGGCATTTTTTGAAGAATCGTTGGAGTTGAAACGGCACTATTTGACAGAGTATAAAGCCGACATTTTGGTTATGGGAAATGACTGGAAGGGAAGGTTTGATGAATTTTCTGATATATGTGATGTGATTTATCTGCCTCGCACCCCGGCAATATCAACGACCCAAGTCATAGAAAAAGTTCGATCATAGCCGAGCATCACGCCTATGTGTCAAGCAGGAAATGGTTGACCAAACGGCTTAGCTGGCGCTGTGCGGACGCGCCGTCGGTGTTTTTTCCATATATTTCCTTGAGGGTGGACTGCTGTTTCTCTGAGTGCTCTGACATATATTCAAGAGGTTCGGTCAGAGCCCATTCCAAGTATTTCTCGATGTCACTCAGGCTTTTGGCAATGCCGCCAAAGCGATATTCTGGCCCCAGCGACAGTCCTTTTTGGAATGGGGGGGATGTATCGACAAAGATTGCTGGCCGCCCCAGTGTAAGATAGTCGAATGCAATGGATGACCAGTCGCATATTAATACGTCGCTTTGAAGAAGAAGCTCTTCTGTATCTTCATATTCCCTCATGGAGCAGTAGACGACGTTGCTTGCGCGCTCCGGCGGTATTTGAGCATTCAGGTGGCTTCGAATGACCAATGCGGCCTCATGCGCAGAGCAAATTTCTGCCAGGCGGCTGGTAAAATTTCTTTGGCTTTCGCCAAAGGGGAAGAGTGCGCGTCCCCCGTCATCTTGTTGCCAAGTTGGTGCATAGAGAACGATTCGGTTTTTTTCTTGCAGGCCTGGAATAGTGCGTAAATTCTCTTTCGGTGGATCGTTTCTGAACAATTTGTCCACGCGCGCGTAGCCCAGGGGATAAACTCTCATGGCATCAAAACCGAATTTATCAACATAGAGCTTCTTTAGTAAGGGAGATGAAACCCAAATTTCATCGTAGCGGTGTTGCAGCTTGAAGTCTGCTGGATCGAAGCCCTTGAAAGGAATGCCATGCCAAACGTCGATAAATCGAATAGGGGTAAGATGAAGGAGCAGGCTCATTGCGTGCAGGCCGTGATCGGTAATCATCACCTTGCAGCGTCCAACGGTAATCATGTCGCGAAGACTGTTGCAGTGCAGCACACTATAGTCTTGCCGCTTCAGCTCCTGGCTGTACTCGGGATCAAGTGACAGAAAACACATATTCATTCGCGCACGAAAATGTTTGTCCCATTGCTCGTAGAGTGCGCGCAGGTTTCCGGATAGCTGGTGGCCGTATAAGACCACCAGCGGCCTCTCGTGATGATGAGCCAACGGTCGCATGCAAGCGGCAATCAATGCGTATAGGCCCTGTATGGTCAGCAACCACCAATGTCGGGGCTTGCGAACATTGATTTTCATCGCTGAAGGAACTCGTGGGAGAGTCGGACTTTGAGTATCCTATGGAATTCGGGCCAATAGTATCTGCTGGCATGTCTTAGGCAGTTTTCTCGCCAGTCTCGCGGTTTTTGTAATATCGACACTATGGATTCGGTCATAGCGTGATAGTTGTTGGGAGGAACCAGCACGCCTGCTGTTTCCCCTATTGCGTCGGCGACGCCCCCTGCGTCGAATGCTACGGTCGGTGTGCCGTAACTTGCCGCCTCGATGACAACCATACCAAAGCCTTCTACGTCGCCAGGAATTTCCAAGACGGGAAATATGTGGACGTCCGCCATTGCGTAGGCGGTGTTGAGTTCATCGTCTTCCAGTTGACCAAGAAACTGAACGCGTTCGCGATGGGCTGGAGACAGTCTCTCAATATTTTGCATCACTGCTTGTTTTTCATCGGATTGTTTGAACGCGTGGTCAGGGGTGTCGCCGACCACCAACAAGCTGCTGGTTGGCAGTTTTTGGAGTATTGATGGAAGACCTTTGGCAATGAAATGCGACAGTCCCTTGCGTTTGGTCATGCGCCCCACGAATAACATAAGTGGTCCGTCGGCAATGCCGTGTTGTTGACGGAACTTAATTATCCGGTCATGGGCGCTATTGTCTGGAGGGGAGCAGCCAGGATTAATAACAGTAATGCACCGTTCAGCTACTCCACGGCAGATTGCGAGGCGTGCAGTGTTGCGGCTATTGGCGAACACTAGGTTTGCGCGACAAATCGTGGGAACAAATAATGACTGGTATATCCAGTTGTCAGCTACTAGGTCCAGCCCGTGTAAAAAGATCGCTGTGGGTGTTCTGTACAGTCGCTGTAATGCCAAAAGGCAGGGGCCGGTAAGGCCGCTGCCACCGAGAATGATGTCGAAGCGCTGGCGCCGACAGAGTGAAGCACCTCGTAACAGTGATTGGCTGACAAAACCACCCAGTGAGTGGGAAATCTCCCTTACTTGAACTGCAGATGGGAGATGTTTGCTGCAACCCCTGGGGCCGATCACCCAAAGATCTGCATGTTTGGAAAGACCCTCGGCGACTTCCAGCATCATCCGTTCCATGCCGCCCACCAGAGGCGGCAGGTTGCTTGTGACAAGCAGGATTCTCGGCCGCTGTTTTTTCAAGCCTCGTACCTATCAGGAGCTGCCGAGTTTGGCAATAACAACCGACGAGTAATGAATGGTGCCGGGAGCGAAATAGGATATGGAGGCCATTTGGTGCGGCTCAGGGTAGTTGGGCCCCGGCATTTGCAGGGATGAGTTGACGGGCGGAATTAGGGGTGGTGATGGCCTGTATTTTCTCTACGATGTTTCTTGCGGACAGCCCCGCCTCAACCCGCTGCTCCCCCTGCGATCCATGCTCCACGAAGCTATCCGGAATCCCCAGCAGCAAAAGCGGGGCATGCAATCCCTGACTGGCAAGGTATTCCCCCACCGCTGAGCCGGCGCCGCCGGCAACGGCGTTGTCTTCCAGGGTCACCAGCAGCTCATTTTGTGCGGCCAGCTGGTTGATCAAGGCTTCGTCCAGCGGTTTCACCCAGCGCATGTCGACCAGGGTGGCGTTCAGGGCCTGTGCGGCCTTGGCGGCTTCCGGCAGCAGGGCGCCAAAGTTGAGAATGGCCACCTGCTGGCCGCGGCGCACGGTCACGGCCCGGCCGATGTCCAGTTCGGTCATCTCGTTGGCGACCAGGGCGCCCGGACCGTTGCCGCGGGGGTAGCGCACCGCGCTCGGGCCCGGGTGGCGGTAGGCGGTGTAGAGCATTTGCCGGCATTCGTTCTCGTCCGAGGGAGCGCCAATCACCATGTTGGGGATGCAGCGCAGGTAGCTCAGGTCGAAGGCGCCGTGATGGGTGGGGCCGTCCTGGCCGACCAGACCGGCGCGGTCGATGGCGAAGGTGACGTCCAGGTTCTGCAGGGCAACATCGTGGATAAGCTGGTCGTAGCCCCGTTGCAGGAAAGTGGAGTAAATGGCCACTACCGGTTTCAGCCCGTCGCAGGCCATGCCCGCCGCCAGGGTGATGGCGTGCTGCTCGGCAATCGCCACGTCGTAGTAGCGGTTGGAGAAGCGCCGCGAGAATTCCACCATGCCGCTGCCTTCGCACATGGCGGGGGTAATGCCCACCAGCCGCGGTTCCTGCTCGGCCATGTCGCACAGCCAGCGGCCGAACACGTCCTGGTATTTGACTTTGCGGGGGCCCGGCCCGGGCAGGGCGGGTTGCGGGCCCTTGGGGGTGGCCTCGATCTTGTTGATGGCGTGGTAGCCCACCGGGTCGCGCTCGGCGGGGGCGAAACCCTTGCCCTTGACGGTGCGGATATGCAGGAACTGCGGGCCTTCGAGGTCTTTCATGTTTTCCAGGGTCTGGATCAGCCCGGGCAGGTCGTGGCCGTCGAGAGGGCCGATGTAGTGCCAGCCCAGTTCCTCGAACAAGGTACCCGGGGCCACCATGCCTTTCATGTGCTCCTCGGTGCGCTTGGCCAGTTCCCAGGCGGGGCGGATTTTTTCCAGTACCCGCTTGGAGCCCTCCCGCAGGGCAATGTAGGTCTTGCTGGCCCAGATTTTGGCGAAGTAGGTGGCCAGCCCGCCCCGGTTGTAGCCGATGGACATCTGGTTGTCGTTGAGGACGGCCAGCATGTTGGGGCGCTCGTGGCCGGCGTGGGCCAGGGCTTCGATGGCCATCCCGCCGGTGATGGCGCCGTCGCCGATCACCGCCACCACCTTGCGGTCGATGCCCTGCTGGCGGGCGGCCAGGGCCATGCCCATGGCGGCGGATAGGCTGGTGGAGGAG
>JBKDZQ010000797.1:0-4973 GCA_047971325.1 Parahaliea sp. | reverse complement strand
CATTTCCGAGCCGGACTGGCGCAGCGGCTCGGCATCGGACAGCAGCCGCACTTCGCGGTCGCGAAAGTAGAAAATCTGGCCGATGCTGGCATTCAGGTGCTCGCGCCCGTCCTCTTCGCTGATGTAGCGGGTGGTCAGGCCCACCGACAGCTGGTCGGCATCGTCCAGGCGGTCGCGCCCGGCGAAGCGGGTCTCCCGGAACAGCTGGTTGTAGGTGAAGGTCAGCTCGGTGCTGTCGAAGTCGGGCAGCTCGCTCTGATCCTCGTATTCACTGTACAGGTAGTACAGACGCGGCTCCAGGGTCTGCAGCAGGCCCTTGCCCAGCAGCCGGGTGGGGCGCTCGAAATACAGGCCGCCGTCCAGGTTGAACAGGGGCGCGCCGGTGGAGGGACTGTCGTTGGTCAGGCCCTCGCCGAGGTCGGTCAGCTCGTATTCCAGGTAGCGGTACTTGGCGCTGGGCTTGAGGAAACCAAATTCCCACAGCATCGGGTAGGAGGCGCCGGCCTCGAGGTAGATGCGCTGGCCCTTCACCCGGTCGTCTTCGGTGTCGAAATAGGAGTACTGTCCCAGCATGATGGGTTCCAGCTGGAAGGGCGCGTACTGGCCCCGGTACCTGGCGGTGAACTGCGGCAGTTTCTGGTAGTCGGTGTTGATGTCGTCGGCCAGCGACTGGAACTGCTGGACGTCGAGGCCCAGCAGCCAGCTGTCGCCCAGGTAGTCCAGCGAGCCGAGTTGCAGCAGGCTGGTTTCGCGGCGGGTTTCCAGGTTGCTGGTGCGCAGGTCCTTCAGGTAGTCCACGTCCGAGGCTTTGCTGTAGTCCACCCGCGAGCGCCAGCGCCGCTGGAACAGGCCGCTGTGCTCCACCTTGCCCAGCCAGCGGTTGTGGTTGCTGAGTTGGGGGCGCTCATCCTCGTAGCGGTCGTCACTGGACAGAAAGGCGCCACCTACCGCCCACTTGCCCACCTTGGGATGCATGTAGCGCAGTTCCACTTCGTGGTTGAGGCCGCGTTCCTCGATGTAGCGGGGGGTGTACAGGGCGTCGTAGTTGGGTGCCAGGTTGAGGTACACCGGGATCGCGACATCGGCGCCGCCGCGGGTGTCACTGCCGATATCGGGCCACAGGAAGCCGGTCCGGCGGCGGTCGTCCAGGGGGAAGCGCATCCAGGGCAGGTAGAGGACCGGTATGCCACCCACCGCCACCTTGGCGCTGCGGGCGGTGCCCACGCCTTCTTGCAGGTTCAGTTCCATGTCGTCGGCGCGAATGGCCCAGTCCTGGTCGCCGGGGGCGCAGTAGCTGACCTCGCCGTACTGCACATGGACCACGCCGTCGGCGTCGCGGCGCAGGGATCGGGCCGCACCGTGCATGTGCTGCTGGTGCAGGACAAACTGGCTGTCGGTGATTTCGGCCTCGCCGGTGTCCGAGGAGAAGCTGGCTTCCCGTCCCTTCAGCAGGAGGCCGGGTTCGCGGATGACGATATCGCCGCTCAGGGTGCCGGTGTTCTGGCTGCGGTTGTAGTAGGCTTCCTGGCTGCGCAGGCGGCGGTAGCCCTGGCGCACGGCCACGCCGCCGCGCAGGAATACCTCGTCGCCGTGCAATTCGGTCTCGGTGGCGCTGGCGTTGATATCCGCGCGCTCCGGGTCGAGGCCGGTATCGGCGTCGGCGAGGGGGTCGATATAGCGGCCGCGACAGCTCCGGCACTCCTCATCCTGCAGGGCGCCCGGCACCTCCCGCAGTGGCACCCAGTCCAGCGGGTAGGGCGCGGCGGAGGGCGCCACCGGGGCGGAGCAGAGTTCGTCCTGGGTGCAGGGCGTGGTGGTATCGTCCTGGGCCGCCGCCAGCACCGGCAAGGCCAGGCTCAGGGCCAGCGCCAGGCGGCGGGGGACAGTGCCAAACTGTGCCGGCGCCGGCAATGCTGTCGCGGGCAGCCGTGGGAAAACCGTGGTCATCAAGCCGGGGTGCAAAATTTGATATAAACACGGATGATAAAGCATCCCCCCCCGGGATGTCTTTGTTTCTTGCAAGGAGTCATTGTTTGCCGTCACCAGCCCCCCGTATCCGTCTCCTTCCTGACGATCTGCTGCCCTGGGCCAGCCGCGCCGCCGGCTGGCCGCAGGGGGATTGCCGGCTCGACCCGGTGACCGGTGACGCCAGCAACCGGCGCTATTTCCGCCTGTCCTGCGCAGATGGTCCCGGCGGCGCGCCAGGGAAACGGGGATCGGCTACTGCCAGCGCGGTGGTGATGGAGGCGCCGCCGGCCACCGAGAAGAACGGTGCCTTTGTCGCGGTGCATCGGTTGTTGCAGGAGCATGGCGTCCGGGTGCCCCACCTGCTGGCGGCGGACCTGGAGCGGGGTTACCTGCTGCTGGAAGACCTTGGCGACCGGCAGCTGCTGCCGCTGCTGGACGCGTGCAGTGTGGGCTGCTGGTACCAACGGGCCCGGGCGGTGCTGCTGGCCATCGCCCGTATCGCCCCTGCTGGCGTGGTACCCGATTACGACTGGACCCTGCTGGCGGAGGAACTCGGACGCCTGCCGGAGTGGTTTTTCGCTCGCCTGCTGGGCCTGTCGCTGGGCGAGCAGGAGCGGCGACTGCTGGCGGAGCTCGGCGACTGCCTGCTGGACAGCGCCCTGACCCAGCCCCGGGTGCTGGTGCACCGCGATTTCCACAGCCGTAACCTGATGGTGCTGGAGGACGACGAGCTGGCGCTGATCGATTTCCAGGACGCCGTGTTCGGGCCGATTACCTACGATCTGGTGTCCCTGCTGCGCGACTGCTATATCCGCTGGCCCCGGGAGCAGGTGGAGATCTGGGCCCTGGAGCAGCGCGACGCCCTGCAGGTGGCCGGGCTGCTGGGGCCAGTGGCGGATGCGGCCTTCCTGCGCTGGTTCGACCTGATGGGTCTGCAGCGCCATCTCAAGGTGCTGGGCACCTTCGCCCGGCTCTACCTGCGCGACGGCAAGGCCGGTTACCTGGCGGACCTGCCGCTGGTGGCGTGCTATGTGGAGGAAGTGCTCGGGCAGCGTGGTGAAGAACCGGTACTGGCGCGCTTTCAGCACTGGTGGCAGGTGGTGGTGCGCCCGGCGATCGACCGCCAGGACTGGGCCAGAGCGTGAAAGCCATGATTCTCGCCGCCGGCCTTGGCACCCGCATGCGCCCGCTCACCGACCACACTCCCAAGCCCCTGCTGAGCATCGGCGGCAAGCCGTTGCTGGCCTGGCATATCGAGCGGCTGGTGGCGGCCGGGTTCCGGCAACTGGTGGTGAATGCCGCCTACCTGGGGGAGCAGGTGGTGACCTTCTGCGGCGATGGCAGTGCCTGGGGGGCGCAGATTAGCGTGTCCCGGGAGGTCGAGGCGCTGGAAACCGCCGGTGGCATCGTGCAGGCGCTGCCCCTGCTGGGGGCGGCGCCTTTTGCGGTGGTCAACGGCGATATCTGGACCGACTACCCCTTCGAGCTGCTGCGGGCCTGTCGCCCTGCCGCGGGCACGGCCCACCTGGTGCTGGTGGACAACCCGCCCCAGCATCCGCTGGGGGATTTTTGCCTGCGGGGGGGCCGGGTGGCACCCCGGGAGGGCGGGCGGGCGGGCCTGACCTTCGCCGGCATCGCCGTGTACCCGGCGGATTTTTTCGCCGGCCTGACCCCCGGCAAGGCGCCGCTACGGCCGCTGTTCGATGCTGCGATGGCCACCGGGCGGCTCGGCGGCGAGTATTATCGGGGGCGCTGGCACGATATCGGCACACCCCGGCGGCTGGCGGACCTGGATGCCGAACTGCGTGGAGGTGAACAAGCTCCCGCCAGCCAGTAGAATACGCGCCTTTGTAATGCTGCAACGCTGCCCCGGAGCCCGACATGGCCGACTACCTGATAGCCCCTTCCATCCTCTCCGCCAATTTCGCCCGTTTGGGGGAGGAGGTGGACGAGGTACTGGCCGCCGGGGCCGATATCGTGCACTTTGATGTGATGGACAACCACTACGTGCCCAACCTGACCATCGGCCCCATGGTGTGCAAGGCCCTGCGCAAGCACGGGGTGACGGCACCCATTGACGTGCACCTGATGGTGAGCCCGGTGGACCGGCTGATCGGCGACTTCGCCGAGGCCGGTGCCAGCTGGATCACCTTCCACCCGGACGCCTCCACCCACGTCGACCGCTCCTTGCAGATGATCCGCGACGCCGGCTGCAAGAGCGGGCTGGTGTTCAACCCCCACCTGGGCCTGGAGGTGCTGCAGTACGTGCTGGACAAGGTGGACGTGGTGCTGCTGATGTCGGTCAACCCGGGCTTTGGTGGTCAGTCCTTCATTCCCGCCACCCTCGACAAGCTGCGCCAGGCGCGGGCGCTGATCGACGCCTCCGGTTACGACATCCGCCTGGAGATCGATGGCGGGGTGTCGGCGAAAAACATCGCCGAGATCGCCGCCGCCGGGGCCGATACCTTCGTGGCCGGTTCGGCCATCTTCAACCAGTGCGACTACGCCGCGGTGATCGGCGATATGCGGGCGGCGCTGGCGACGTGCTGAACCGCCTTCAGATGTCCGGGTCGTACACGGTTTCCAGATAGGCCCGGATCGCCCACATCGCCTCCTGCGACAGGGTGTCCTCGAACCTGGGCATGTAGGGTATGCCGTTGCGGGTCGCACCCTCACGCACTCTGTAGAGGAACCATTCGTCCCCGTCGGAGCCCGGTTCCAGGGCGCGCAGGTCCGGGGCGATGCCGCCGGACTTGGCCTCCAGGCCGTGGCAGCGGGCGCAGTTCTGGTTGTAGGCGCCATCACCGATCTCCACCGCCAGCTGCTCGCCGCTGTAGGGGTTGGTCTCCAGCCACTTCGCACCCAGGGGGGCGAGGCCGGTGGTGTCGACCGCCTCGACCGCCAGGGCGGCGAACCGATCGGCGACGTCGGGCCCGATCGCCAGCGCGCCGGCGGCGCCCAGGGTGACGACGCAGGTCAGGGCATGGCGCCCGGCGAGCGTATGC
>JBKDZQ010000796.1:0-13595 GCA_047971325.1 Parahaliea sp. | reverse complement strand
CGCTGGCGTTCAGTTCGGCCAGTGTCAGGCCCATCACCCGGCAGTATTCGAGCGCTGCCGGTTCGGCGTTGAATTCCCGGGCCAGGCGGTGTAGCGGGTCGGCGTCGGTGACCACCAGTTTCCCGTCAGTGCCCTCCAGGTGGTGGCTGCTGACTACCTGGAAGGGGCAGAGGGTGTTCACCAGAATCAGCACCGCGGAGTTTTCGTGAAAGTGGCCGTTGCAGTAGATGTAGGTATCGCGAAAGTGCAGATTGTCGCCGGCGGAGCCGCCCAGCAGCGGGATACCGCCCAGGGCCTCATTGATCGCCTGCAGCACCAGCTCCTCGCGGATGGACATGCCATCGAGCAGCGACAGTACGAAACTGTGTCCCTCGATGGGCGCCAGGGTCTTCGCCGCCAGCTGCCGCAGGCGGCCGCGCACCGCATCGTGGGCCTGCGCGGCGGAAAAGGCCGCCAGGTTGTTGAGCAGCAGGGCTTCCACGGCGAAATGGGAGGCGGGCAGGGCGAAGGCGGCGATGGAGTTGCGGGTGAAGCCACGATCGGAAATTTCCCCCGCCGTGGTGCAGCCCACCACCGGCACCGCGCCGAAGAACTCGCCCAGGGCGTCGGCCAGCTCGCCGAGGTCGTAGTCGGAACTGCTGAAAAAGACCACACAGGCGGCGTGTTCCGGGCTCAGTTGCCGCCAGATATCGAGCGCCGCCGCCCGCGCTTCCGCGAGTTCGGAGACGGCGGAGGTAATAATTCGGCCAACCGCCGCTTCGGGGCTGGCTTGGGCAGCGTTGGAGCGGAAGGTGTTCATTATTGGGCTACCTGTCCGGAGTCGAAGCTGAAATCTTCATCCTCGACGATCTCCCTGTCAACCTGTCGGGGGAGGCCGCGACAGTGCCTGCTGACAGGTCTTTCGCACGCAGGATGCAATCATGCCCCGCTGCCGCGCAGGCCGCGCCCCGGTTGCAGTTCGCTGAATCAGCACCTGCCAGTGACACTGCCGGCCCGGCGCTGTTGCAGGGACCATGGGTAGCAGGCGGGGCTCAGAAGAAGCCCAGGGGATTGGTGCTGTAGCTGACGAGCAGATTCTTGGTCTGCTGGTAGTGGTCCAGCATCATCTTGTGGGTTTCCCGGCCGATGCCTGATTTCTTGTAGCCGCCGAAGGCGGCGTGGGCCGGGTAGGCGTGGTAGCAGTTGGTCCACACGCGCCCGGCCTGGATGCTGCGACCCATGCGGTAGGCGCGGTTGATGTCGCGGGTCCACACGCCAGCGCCGAGGCCATACTGGGTGTCGTTGGCAATGGCCAGGGCCTCGGCTTCGTCTTTGAAGCGGGTGATGCCAAGAGCGGGGCCGAAGATCTCCTCCTGGAAGATGCGCATGTTGTTGCTGCCCTCCATCAGGGTCGGTTGGATGTAGTAGCCACCGGCGAGATGCCCGCCCAGTTCCGCCCGCGCGCCGCCCGCCAGGATATTGGCGCCCTCTCTGCGACCGATGTCGAAGTAGCCGAGGATTTTGTCCATCTGCGTGCGGGAAACCTGTGCCCCCACCTGGGTGCTGGTATCCAGGGGGTTGCCCTGGGTGATCTGGGCGGCCCGCTCCAGCACCAGCGTCATGAAGTCGTCGTAGATACTCTCCTGCACCAGTGCGCGGGAGGGGCAGGTGCAGACTTCGCCCTGATTGAAGAAGCCCAGCAGCAGTCCTTCGACACACTTGCTGATGAAGTCGTCCTCCTGCCCCATGATATCGGCGAAATAGATATTGGGTGACTTGCCCCCCAGCTCCACGGTGGAGGGAATGAGGTTCTCCGCGGCGCTGCGCAGGATTTCGTGGCCCACGGCGGTGGAGCCGGTGAAGGCCAGTTTGGCGATGCGCTCGCTCTTCGCCAGCGCTGCGCCGGCTTCGGCGCCAAAGCCATTGACAATGTTCAGTACGCCGGGGGGCAGCAGATCCTGAATCAGCTCCGTCATCACCAGGATGCTGACCGGTGTCTGCTCGGCGGGTTTGAGTACGACACAGTTGCCGGCGGCCAGGGCCGGGGCCAGTTTCCAGGCGGCCATGAGCAGGGGAAAGTTCCAGGGGATGATCTGGCCCACTACACCGTAGGGTTCGTGGAAATGGTAGCTGGCGGTATTGGCGTCGATCTCCGCGCTGGAACCTTCCTGGGCGCGGATGCAGCCGGCAAAGTAGCGGAAGTGGTCAACGCACAGCGGAATGTCGGCGTTCAGGGTTTCACGCACCGACTTGCCGTTTTCCCAGGATTCGGCGATCGCCAGCATTTCCAGGTTTTGTTCGAGGCGATCGGCTATTTTCAGCAGAATATTGGAGCGCTCGGTCACCGAGGTTTTGCCCCAGGATTCCTTGGCCGAGTGGGCGGCGTCGAGGGCCAGTTGCACGTCCTCGGCGGTGGAGCGTGGCACCTCGCAGTAGGGGGTGCCGGTGACGGGTGTAATGTTCTCGAAATAATTGCCCTTGACGGGCATTACCCAGTCGCCACCGATAAAGTTGGCGTAGCGGGATTTGAAAGTGACGAGGGCATCGGCATTACCGGGCTGTTCGTAAATCATGGGAATCACCTCTGGTTGGGTCTGGTCCGCGAGCCTGTGACGATGCTGTCCCGGGCGCTGTCGGAGGAATCCCGCGCGGGGTCGGTATTGCACAGTGCCCGGCGCGGCTGTCCGTTGTTACGCTTTCAGCATAGGCAAAGTCGGCGACCGGTTACACCCTACTTTGCGGTTGTGCACCTAGTCATTTGGTATCGGATCGCGTTCAGAAATTGACGATCAGGCCCAGGGCCAGGGTGTCGACTTCCTCGACCTTGCCGCCGATCTCCAGCTCGTTCCGGTTGTACTCCAATACTCCCAGGAAATGGTCGTTGAAGCTGTGAAACCATGCACCGGTGGTGGTTTCGCTGGTCCATTCGTCGCTGTTGTCGATTGTCGATCTGCCGTAGGACAGCACCATGCGTTCGCAGTGGAAGCTGTAGGAGGCCTGGGCCAGCCAGCCGTCGCTATCCACTTCCCGCCCGTTTTCCACGATCAGGCCGCCAAGCCCAAGGCCGCGACCGTCCGCCGGACCGATCAGCCAGCCGATACCTTCGCCGGTGTAGCCGGAGGCGTGCAGGGCGAGGCCGCGGAATTTGAGGCGGGCGCCGTAGCTGATGCCGGTGGAATCCACTTTGCTGGCGCTGCTCTTGGAGGCCTGCTGCAGTCCCCCCACCCAGGCATTGAGCGAGCCGCCCTCCCAGGAGCTGCTGTAGGTGAGTTCCGCCTCGATGCGCGGGCGCGATTCCTCGGCGTCGTCGCCGTTGTCGGTGCGGGTGGGATCGATCAGTCCCAGCGCGAGCTTGAAGCCGGCAAGCTCCGGGCTGCGGTAGGTCAACTGAGAGGTGGGCAGGGGGTAGAGGTAGCCGCTGCCGATGTTGCCGAAGGACACATTGCCTCCATCAACCAGGCCGATGGTGTCGTTGACCCAGCCGTAGCCCAGCAGGATCTCGTCCATGAAGATATTGCTGCGGTTGAACAGGGTGAAATCCTTGCCCAGCAGTACCTGGCCCCAGCTGGCGTCGACCGTGGCGTAGAACTGGCGGGTGTCGATCAGGCCATCGGTGGGGCTCTCGTCGCTGTCGTTGATGCTGACCCAGAAGGACGCGCGACCGCCCAGGCTCAGATCCCCCGCTTGCCGCTTGAGGTCAAAGCCGATCCAGTTGGGCAGAAAACCCATCTTGACCCGCGACTGCGAGCGGTCCTGGCCAGTAATTCCGCTGTCCACGTCACTGGTGGTGAAAAAGGTGTTGACGGAGGCATCGACGGAAACACTGGTGTTTTCCTTCTTGTACAGCTCGATGCCGGCCGCGGCCGGCGGACAGGTCGACAGGCCAATGGCGCCCGGTAGCAGTACGCAAAGCAGGTTGGATTTATGCATGATGTGCCCTCTCCACAAGTGAGTATTTGGTGCCGTGCCCCGGTATTCCGTTTCCGGCCCGCGGCGCTGTGTTGCCCTTGGCTCACTTGCCCGCCAGTTGCAGGCGATTCCACGCGGGCAAGGTCCGGTCACTATGACCAGAGCGCGCGCGCGGGACTATTGCACGATGTACCTGAATCCACGCGACTTGTGGTGGTGGACCTAAGCCCAGTGCCGGGCTTGCGATCGAAGTCCGGACCGGGTGTGTGGCGCAGGCATGGTGCTACCAAGGTAGGAGGGAAGTGCTCACAAGGTGCAATGGTCCGGCGCGGGTCGAGGGTTGACACTCAAGGTATGTGCAAACTGGGCAACAGATACTGCCTGCTGCTGCTGTTGCTGGCTCCCCTGCTGCGGGCCGGCGAAGCACCTGCGGTGGAAGAGCTGATTCGGGACATGTTCCCGCAGGCGACACTTGTCGGCGAAAAAACCGCCGGCGACCCCATTCCCCTGTGGCCGGTCTACCAGCTCAACGAGCTGATCGGATATGCCTTCGAAAGCGACGACATGGTCGCATTGCCGGGCTTTTCCGGGGACACCGTCAATCTGCTGATCGGCATCGATACCCGCGGCACCTTCGCCGGTGTCCGCCTGCTGCGCCACCACGAACCCATCTTCATCTACGGCCTTGGCCCGCAGCCGCTGCTGGACTTTATCGCCCAATACCCCGGTCACTCGCTGGCGGAGCGCATTGTGGTGGCCGACAAGGGCCGCCATGCGGATTCGGCCAACACCTACTTCGACGGTATCACCAAAGCCACCGTGTCGGTGGTGGTGGTCGGCGATACCATTGTCAGCGCGGCGATGAAAGTGGCGCGGGCCAAACTGGCGGAGTTCGCCCAGTTGCCGGCGGCGCGGGTGCGCATGGAGCTGTTCAGCCCGCTATCGGCCGTGGAACTACAGCGGCGCGGTTTGCTGCGAGTCTGGCATCTTGCGCGCCCGGAGGTGGCGCAGGCAATCGGCGGCGACCTTGAAGGTTTTTCGGACCCGGAACTGGATCTGGGCGGCGGCGATGGCATTACCCTGTACTACGCCTATCTCAATCCGCCGATCATCGGCCGCAACCTGCTGGGCGAGGTATACTACAGCGAGCTGATGCGGCAACTGCAGCCGGGTGAGCACGCCTTTGCCATCATGTCCGAGGGCATCTATTCCTACCTGCCGTCCTGGTATCAGCCGGCCACCGCGCCCGAACGCATCACCCTGAACCAGCGGGGGCTGCCGATCAGCCTGCGCGATCTCAATTTTTTCGATACGCGGGCACTGGCGCTGGCAGCCGGCATGGCCGCGCGCGACAATCTGCGCATTTTCGGCACCCGCGCCCAGGCGGGGCTGGACCCGGGAGAACCAATGAGCCTGCAACTGCGCATCGAGCTGCAGCGCAACCACCTGGAGCGTCGTTCGGCCCGTTTCAGTGACGACTACCGCTTGCCGGCGGCCTTGTTTGAGCGCGTGGCCGGGAACGAGAATGCCGCACCGGAACCTCTTTGGCTGCGGGTATGGCGCTCACGGGCACTGGAAACCGGCGTGCTGTGCGCCGGCCTCGGCCTGCTCGCGGTAGCCTTCCTGTGTCAGAGCAGGCTGAGCCGCAGCGTACGCCGGGTGAACTATTTTCGTCGCGCCTTTCTCGGTTTTACAGTGCTGTTCATCGGCCTGTTCGCCCAGGGCCAGCTGTCGGTGGTGAATGTCTTCACCTTGCTGCTGGCCCTGCGGAACGGTTTCGACCTTGGCGTGTTCCTGCTCGACCCGGTGCTTTTCATCCTCTGGCTGTTCACCTTGATTTCGCTGCTGCTGTTTGGCCGCGGTCTGTACTGTGGCTGGCTGTGTCCCTTCGGCGCCATCCAGGAGGGCTTGTCCTGGCTGGCAGTGCGGTTGCGGGTGCGGCAGTGGCGCGTTGGTTACACCCTGCATCGCCACCTGCTCAAGCTCAAGTACCTGGTGTTTCTCGCCCTGTTGGGGCTGGCCTGGCACTCCCTGCAACTGGCGGAACAGGCCGCGGAGGTCGAGCCTTTCAAAACGGTGTTGACCCTGGGTTTCGCCCGTGCCTGGCCCTTTGTGGCCTACGCGGTGCTAGTGCTGGCACTGGGGCTGTTCATTCACAAATTCTACTGCCGTTATCTGTGCCCGCTGGGGGCGGGCCTGGCTGTGCTGGGGCGCCTGCGCCGCTGGGAATGGCTGGAGCGTCGCGCCGAGTGCGGCAGTCCCTGCCAGCTGTGTCGCCATCGCTGCCAGATCGGTGCCATTCGCCAGAACGGCACCGTCGATTACGATGAATGCATCCAGTGCCTGGAATGCGTGGTGATACTGCGCGACCCCGGCCAGTGCGCCCCGGCGCTGGTAGCCCGCCGGCGCCAGGCCGCGGCCGGCAGCGCCCCGGTGCCGGTGCTAGTGCAGTTTGACCCGGGGGCGAATGAAGTGGTTGATGCGGTCGGTCAGGGCCAGCATCGCGGTGCGGGCCCAGCCGTGAATGGCACGCTGGTGCATCCGGTAGAGTGAGACATAGGCCAATCGCGCCATTTTGCCGTGCAGGTTGATGCCGCCCCGTGCCAGGCCACCCATCAGCCGGCCAAAGGCGGAGTACTCGCTCAGTGACACCAGTGAACCCATATCCCGGTAGCGGAAGGGTTTCGGCGCCTGGCCCCGCTGCAAGCGCTGAAGGTTGCGGGCCACGGTGGTGGCCATCTGGTGGGCGGACTGGGCCCGGGGCGGTACCCAGCGCTGCTGACCGTCGGGGCCGGCCATGGGGCAACCGGCGCAGTCCCCCAGGGCGAAGATGGAAGGGTCGCCCTTCGCCCGCAGGTCCGATTCCACCACGATCTGGTTGGCGCGGTTGAACTCCAGCCCTTCGATGCGTGTCAGCAGCTCCGGTGCCTTCACCCCCGCCGCCCATACCATCAGGTCCGCCGCAATGTCCTCGCCTTCGGCGGTCTTCAGGCGATGGGGCCCGGCGGACACCACTGCCGTGTTGACTCGCACCCTGACCCCCAGCCTGGTCAGCTCCGCGTTGGCGCCACTGGCGATACGCTCGTTCAGCGCCGGCAGCAGGCGTGCCCCGGCCTCGATCAGGGTTACCGACAGGTGCCCGGCGGTGATGTCCTTCAGGCCGTAGGTGGCAAACCACTCGCGGGCCTTGTACAGCTCCGCCGACAGTTCCACGCCGGTGGCACCACCGCCGACAATGACCACCCGCAGGGGTTGTGCCGGTTGCCCGGCCTTCAGTATCTGGTCCAGGCGAATGAAATGGTCCACCAGGCGCCGGTGGAAGCGGCGGGCCTGGTCCGGGCTGTCGAGGAAGGTGCAGTGCTGTGCCACGCCGGCGACGCCGAAGTCGTTGGAGACCCCGCCGATGGCGAGAACCAGGTAGTCGTAGGCGCGCTCCCGCGGTGGCAGGATTTCCTCGCCGTCCTCATTGTGCAGTGCCGCCAGTTGCACCACCTTGCGCTGGCGGTCGACACCGCAGAGGGTGCCCAGTTCGAATTCGAAGCCGTGTTTGTGGCCGTGTACCCGATAGTTCACCGCGTCCAGGTCGGCGTCGAGGGAGCCCGAGGCCACTTCGTGCAGCAGTGGCTTCCAGATATGGGTGTGATTGCGGTCGATCAGTACGATCTTCGCCCGGCTCCGGCGACCCAGCTTCTTGCCGAGGGCGGTGGCTAGTTCCAGGCCGCCGGCGCCTCCTCCAACGATGACAATCTTCATCACACTCTCCCATGTGTACGGGCGGATAAACTATATCCAGGGCTGCGGTCTTGCAACTGGTCGATGGTGGTATTTGGGCGGGCTGCGGGTATGGAGACGCCGGTGCTGTTGCGATCGGGAAGCCCCGGTGTAGAATAGGTGCCTCGTTTCTCCCGGAGAGCGCTGTGCCTGCGGCCCTGTGTGACAGAATCGACCTGCTGTCGATGCGCGAAGTCACTTGCTGGCGATGGTAGCCAGGGATTTTGCACGCAACTGATTACGCCCACACTGCCCCTTCTCCGAGGACCGCTCATGAGCCCCGAGCACTTTGCCGCGCTGGCCGCGCAGGACTATAACCGTATTCCCGTCAGCACCGAGGTGCTGGCCGATCTGGAAACCCCTGTCAGCACCTATCGCAAGCTGGCGGAGGGGCCCTACTCCTACTTTTTCGAATCCGTGCAGGGCGGTGAGAAATGGGGCCGCTACTCCATCATCGGCCTGCCCTGCCGCACCCTGTTGAAGGTCTTTGGCCAGCGTGCGGAAACTTGGGTGGGTGGCGAGCTGCAGCTCAGCGAAGAGATCGATGACCCCCTGGCCTATGCCGAGGATTTCCAGCGGCGCTACCGCAGCGCCCCCATGGACAAGCTGCCGGTTTTCCACGGCGGCCTGGTGGGCTATTTCGGCTACGACACCGTGCGCTATGTGGAGCCGCGCCTGCGTGCGGGCACGCCGCAGGACCGGCTGGGCACCCCGGACATCCTGCTGATGGTGTCCGAGGAAGTGCTGGTGTTCGACAACCTCGCCGGCACCATCCGTCTGGTGGTGAACGCCGATCCAGCCCAGCCCGATGCTCTGGCGCGGGCCGGGGCGCGGCTGGCGGAACTGGTGGCGAAACTGCCCGAGCCGATGCGGCCGCTGCCGCCGGTGAACCTGGGAGCGGCTCTCGACGAGGCGCTGGAACGAAGCGCCGAGTCGGACTTCAGCTACAATAGCTATGCCGCCGCTGTGGACAGGATAAAGGACTATGTGCTGGCCGGGGACGTCATGCAGGTGGTGCCCTCCCAGCGCATGAGTATTCCCTTCGATGCCCCGCCGCTGAACCTCTACCGCGCCCTGCGCAACCTCAATCCCTCGCCCTACATGTACTTCCTCGATCTGGAGGACTTCCACATCGTCGGCTCCTCCCCGGAGATTCTGGCGCGCCTGGAGCGGGGCGAGGTCACCGTGCGCCCCATCGCCGGCACCCGTCGCCGGGGCCGCAGCGAGGAAGAAGACGCCGCCATGGAGGCGGAACTGCTCGCCGATCCGAAGGAGATCGCCGAGCATCTGATGCTCATCGACCTCGGTCGCAATGATGTCGGCCGCATCGCCGAGACCGGCAGTGTGCGGCTCACCGATAAAATGGTGGTCGAGCGCTATTCCCATGTCATGCACATCGTCTCCAATGTCAGCGGTCGGTTGCAGCCGGGCAAATCCGCCATCGACGTGCTGCGTGCTACCCTGCCGGCGGGCACCCTGAGCGGCGCGCCGAAGATCCGCGCCATGGAGATTATCGACGAGCTGGAGCCGGTCAAGCGCGGAGTCTACGGTGGCGCGGTGGGCTATATCTCCTGGGCTGGCGACATGGACACCGCCATCGCCATTCGTACGGCGGTGATCAAGGATGGTCGCCTCTATGTGCAGGCCGGCGGTGGCGTGGTGGCCGATTCCGTTCCCGCGCTGGAGTGGAAGGAAACACACAACAAGGCCCGGGCCATGTTCCGCGCGGCGTCGATGGTGCTGGGGGCTGAAGCGCCACGGGCGTGAAGACTCCCGTGGCGTTGGCAAGCAAGGTTTCCGATCACTCGAAGGCGTGGCTACGATAGAACGGATCGGGGCGTTTGCTCTCCATCAGTCGCTTGATGTGTTCCGCAGGTTTGCGACTAAAATCGGTGACTGTATGTATATCGGCGCTGCTAAACATGGGCGCACCTCGAAACAGAGAATTAAGCGTATTATTGTCTGTTTATGCTATCGAGGCCCATTACAAGCGCAAGCCCGGTTCGTGGAGCACTTTTCGAATACGGCGGCGAGGACCTCATGTACTTCGGGCGGTAGACGCCAAGCGGGGTAGGCATGCTAAAATGCCGGCCTTGTGCAAAGCGGTGCGGGGTATTGCGTGCGCCGTTTCCGTATTATTGAACTTCGGTCTGCCAAATGACCCGTACCGCGTCAATCGACATTGCTCAGTGGTGGCGCTTCCCGTAGGAAGCGGCACGTCGTTGCGGTTTCACACCGTGCTCTGCCGCCGTCCCGGTGGGCAGGGTTTCGCAAGTGGCTCTCCGGCACGGCGGCTCCAGGACTTGAGGAGATGGCCAAATGCCAAAGGAGATTGCCCAATGCCCGTAAAACCCTTCCCGTTGCTGCTAGTTGGCATCGGGGCGCTTGAGAACCCCCGTTATTTGTGTGTGGGAGTCAGCTGATGGCCGGGCTGCTGATGATCGACAACTACGACTCCTTCACCTACAACGTGGTCCAGTATTTTGGGGAGCTGGGCGAGCAGGTGACGGTGGTGCGCAACGACGAGATCGGGGTGGCGGATATCGCCGCCCTGGCACCGGAGTGCATCGTGATTTCACCCGGTCCCTGCACGCCGAACGAGGCCGGCATTTCCATGGCGGTGATCCGCGAATACGCCGGCAAAGTGCCGCTGCTGGGCATCTGCCTCGGCCACCAGAGCATCGGCCAGGTGTTCGGCGGCGAGGTGGTGCGGGCGCGGCGGGTGATGCACGGCAAGACCTCGCTCATTCACCATCGCGGCCAGGGCGTGTTCAGCGGCCTCAGCCGGCCCTTCGAGGCCACCCGCTACCACAGTCTGGTGGTGGCCAGGGAGAGCCTGCCGGAGTGCCTGGAAATCACCGCCTGGACCGAAACCGATGACGGCGAGGTGGATGAGATCATGGGCCTGCGGCACCGGGAGCTGGCGGTGGAGGGGGTGCAGTTCCATCCGGAATCCATCCTCAGCGCCCACGGCCACGACCTGCTCAGAAATTTTCTGCAAGAGGGGCAAACCCGATGAACATTCAACAGGCGCTGCCGATCTGGGTGGCGGGCCGGGACATTGACGCCGAGGACATGGCCCAGGTCATGCACCAGGTGATGTCCGGTGGCGCGACCGATGCCCAGATCGGCGCCATGCTGGTGGCCTTGCGGATGAAAAGTGAGAGCATCGCTGAAATCGCCGCCGCTGCCCGGGTGATGCGGGAGCTGGCGCTGACGGTCGATGTGTCGAAGGAGCATCTGGTGGACCTGGTGGGCACCGGAGGCGATGGCGCCAACCTGTTCAATGTGTCCACCGCCGCCACCTTCGTGGTGTCGGCGGCGGGCGCCCGGGTGGCCAAGCACGGCAATCGCTCGGTGTCCTCGTCCTCCGGCAGCTCCGATGTGCTGGAAGCCCTGGGGGTGCCGCTGGATCTGGACCCCGAACAGACCGCCCGCTGCATCGACGAGGTGGGCCTGGGTTTCATGTTCGCACCCGCCTATCACAGCGCCATGCGCTACGCCGTTGGCCCGCGTAAGGAACTGGGCATCCGTACCCTGTTCAACATTCTGGGGCCGCTGACCAATCCGGCGGGCGTGCGCCGTCAGGTGCTGGGCGTCTTTAGCGGCGCCCTGTGCGAGCCGCTGGCGCGGGTGCTAAAATCCCTGGGTCACGAGCACGCGCTGGTGGTGCACGCGGACGATGGCCTTGACGAGCTGTCCATCGCTTCCCCCAGCCTGGTGGCGGAACTGCGCGATGGCGAGGTCAGCTGCTACCGCCTGTCGCCCGAGGACGTGGGTCTGGCCCGCCAGAGCCTGGAGGGGCTGACGGTGAGCAGCGCCGCGGAATCCGCTGCCATCATTCGCGCCGCCCTCGACAACGCCGACAGTGAGCAGGCGCTCAAGGCCGCGGCCCTCATCGCCCTGAATGCCGGCGCCACCATTTATGTGGCGGGGTTGGCGGGCAGTCTGACCAATGGTGTGGCGCTGGCGGAAGACCTGATTGCCTCCGGCCAGGCGCGCGAAAAGCTCGACGCCTTTGTTGAATTTACCCAGATGATCAAGGCCACCGCCCGATGAGCCAGAGCACAGCCACGATTCTTGACCGCATCATCGAGCGCAAGTGGCAGGAGGTCGCCGAGCGCCGCGGCCGCGAGAGTCTGGCGCAACTGGAGGCGCGTATCGACGAGCAGTCGCCGGTGCGGGGCTTTGCCGGCGCCCTGTCGTCACGGGCCGGTACCGGCCCGGCGGCGGTGATCGCGGAGGTCAAGAAAGCCTCCCCCAGCCAGGGCGTGATACGCGCGGATTTCCAGCCCGCGGCCATCGCGCAAAGCTACGCCGCCGGCGGTGCCGCCTGCCTGTCGGTGCTTACCGACGTGGACTTTTTCCAGGGCGCCGACGCCTACCTGCAACAGGCCCGCGCCGCCTGCGGGTTGCCGGTGATTCGCAAGGACTTCACCGTCGACCCTTACCAGGTGGTGGAGGCTCGCGCGATCGGCGCCGATGCCATTTTGTTGATCGTCGCCGCGCTGGACGATGCGCAGATGGCGGAACTGGCTGCCACCGCCGCCGAGATGGGGCTGGATGTGCTGGTGGAAGTGCATGACCGGGCCGAGCTGGAGCGGGCGCTGCCGCTGGGCCTGCCGCTGGTGGGCATCAACAACCGCGACCTGCGGACCTTCGAGACCCGGCTGCAGACCACGCTGGACCTGCTGGCCCATATCCCCCCCGATCGCACGGTGGTGACCGAGAGTGGCATTCACACCCCTGCCGACGTTGCGCTGATGCGCGAGCACGCGGTACACGCCTTCCTGGTGGGTGAGGCCTTCATGCGCGCCCAGGAACCCGGCGCGAAGTTGCGGGAACTGTTTGGCTGAGCGGTCGCCGCGGCTCTCAGCGAGTGCCGTAGACAACCATGGTCTTGCCGGAAACGGACACCAGTCCGTCCTCTTCCAGGGATTTTAGCACCCGGCCGGCCATTTCCCGGGAACAGCCGACAATCTTGCCCAGCTCCTGGCGAGTCACCTTGATTTGCATGCCGTCCGGGTGAGTCATGGCGTCCGGCTGCTTGCACAGGTCCAGCAGGGTGTGGGCGACCCGGCCGGAGACATCGACAAAGGCCAGGTCCTTGAGCTTGCGGGTGGTCCGCCGCAGGCGCACGCTCATCTGGCGGCCGATGGCGAACAGGATATCAGGATACTGACTGCGGATCTGGTGGAAGCGCTCGTAGGATATCTCCGCTACGTCGCACTGGCTTTTGGCCACCACCATGGCGCTGCGTGCCTCCGGGACCTCGGCAAACAACCCCATTTCGCCGAAGAAATCCCCCGGATTGAGGTAACTCACGACCATCAGATGTTCCGAGTCGCTTTCATCCTGAACCTGGATGGATACTGAGCCGTCGAGAATCAGGTAGAGCGAATTGCTATCCTCACCTTCATTGAGAATGACGCTCTTGCTGGAATAATTGTAGCGCTGGCAATACCGCAAAAAGCTATCTACGTTAGGTATGGCTTGCAATACTTGTGGTCGTAACACCTTGTCGCTCCCTACATGACGCCTCCATAGGTATAGCGGCCATACTAGCGCAGGCTTTACCAAGTAAAAACAGATACCCTGTGTTAAGCTGAATAACTCTACTTTTTTCTGGGTTTAAGGAATCTGCGTGCAAGCAACCGTGAAATGGGTGGACGGCGCCATGTTCATCGGTGAGTCGGGCAGTGGCCACAGCGTGGTCATGGATGGGCCCGAGGATCTGGGCGGTCGCAACATGGGGGTGAGACCCATGGAAATGCTGTTGCTGGGGGTCGGGGGTTGCTCCATCTACGATGTCATCAGCATGCTGAAGAAATCGCGACAGCAGGTGGTGGATTGCCGGGTGGAGCTGAAGGCCGCGCGGGCTGACGCAGTGCCGGCCGTGTTCACCAGCATCAAGCTGCACTTTGTGGTGACGGGGG
>JBKDZQ010000795.1:0-2480 GCA_047971325.1 Parahaliea sp. | reverse complement strand
CACCTGTGCGCCGCTTTGCTCATCCCGTGTTGCGCTGACAACCTGACTCACCACATTCATCCCTTCGTGTGTCAACGAGAAATGGCTTCGTGCCTGTTGACAGAAAAGGCCATATTAGAATCTGTGAGCAACCCCGACACTGGTGCTGAATAGAACACGCATGAAATCAGGATAAACAGCAGCTCGCCTGATAAGACGAAAAACGCCCCCATTTCCTCCCCAGCCACCACACGGTTTTGGCCATTGCCGGCAAAGGGCTTATCCTCCTGCTTATACATTCCCTAACGTATTGTTTATAAAAATAAAGATACTTATATCCACAGAAAAAGGGCTGCTATATAAATATAACTACAACAAAATAAGATCTATATAACAGTATATCAGTACATCTATGCTTTAACGGACAAAGCATTTCTGGTGCTCAAAAAACGACCAGAAGCCATGCTCGACGATATCCTCCAGCGCCTCCATGCCAACCGGCTGACGGACACGCTTTAGCGCTACACGAATAGTTCCACCGAGTTAAGCCTCATCCTCTACTCGATGGGTGGGCACATTACCCGGAGGTTCATTCGCCTGGTCCGCAGAACATTTTTTGTACAAGCGGTGGCTGCAACGTATAATCCCCGGCCCAAATTCCAGACGACCGAAAACCGGTGAGGCCCGCGGCCGTGGACTATCCGCAACAGTTTGATGTCATCGTGATCGGTGGCGGCCACGCCGGCACCGAGGCCTGCCTGGCCGCGGCGCGCATAGGCTGTCGCACCCTGTTGCTGACCCACGCCGTGGATACCCTCGGCCAGATGTCCTGCAACCCTGCTATCGGCGGCATCGGCAAAAGCCACCTGGTGAAGGAAGTGGATGCCCTGGGCGGTGCCATGGCCCTGGCCACCGACCGCGCCGGCATCCAGTTCCGGGTGCTCAATGCGCGCAAGGGGCCGGCGGTCCGCGCCACCCGCGCCCAGGCCGACCGGGTGCTCTACCGCAATGCGATCCGCGAGATGCTGGAGCAGCAGAGCAACCTCAGTATCTTCCAGCAGGCGGTGGACGACCTGCTGATCGAGGGGGGCCGGGTGGCCGGGGCCCTGACCCTGACGGGCCTGCCATAGCGCGCGCACCCGGTGGAGCTGACCACCGTCACTTTCCTCGGCGGCAAGATCCACATCGGCCTGCACAACAGCCCCGGCGGTCGTGCCGGCGATGCACCGGCCATCGCCCTGGCCCAACGCCTGCGGGAGTTGCCCCTGCGGATGGAGCGGCTGAAAACCGGCACACCGCCGCGCATCGACGCCCGCTCGGTGGATTTTTCCAGTCTGGAGGAACAGTGGGGCGACACCCCGCGGCCGGTGATGTCCTACCTCGGCAGCGTGCAGCAGCACCCCGAACAGCGCTGCTGCTGGATCACCTACACCAACGAGCGCACCCACGACATCATTCGCGGCGGCCTGGACCGCTCGCCCATGTACTGTGGGGTGATCGAGGGTGTGGGCCCGCGCTACTGCCCGAGCGTGGAGGACAAGATCCACCGCTTCGCTGACAAGAATTCCCACCAGGTGTTTATCGAGCCGGAGGGCCTGAACTCCACCGAGCTCTATCCCAACGGCATTTCCACCAGCCTGCCCTTCGACGTGCAGTACGCGCTGGTGCGCTCGATCGCCGGTTTCGAGAACGCCCATATCACCCGCCCCGGCTACGCCATCGAGTACGACTTCTTCGATCCCCGCGATCTCAATTATTCGCTGGAAACCAAAGCGGTGCCGGGCCTGTACTTCGCCGGCCAGATCAACGGCACCACCGGCTACGAGGAGGCCGCCGCCCAGGGTCTGCTGGCGGGGCTGAACGCGGCGCTGGCGGTGCGCGGCGAGGCGCCCTGGTGCCCGCGCCGGGACGAGGCCTACATCGGTGTGTTGGTGGACGATTTGATCACCATGGGTACTCATGAGCCCTACCGCATGTTCACGTCCCGCGCCGAGTATCGCCTGCTGCTGCGGGAGGACAACGCCGACCTGCGCCTCACCGAAAAGGGCCGTGCCCTGGGGCTGGTGGACGATGCGCGCTGGCTTCGCTTCGAGGCCAAGCGCGAAGCCATCGCCAGCGAACAGGCGCGGCTGGCCACCACCTTCGTGCACCCGGCGAGCCCGGAATCGGCCCGACTGGAAGCCAAACTGGGCAAGGCCCTTATCCGCGAGTACTCGCTGGCGGAGCTGCTCAAGCGTCCGGAACTGGACTACGATGATATTGCCAATCTCAAGGGCGAGCCGTTAACGAACCGCCAAGCCGCAGAGCAGGTGCAGATTCAGGCCAAATACGCCGGTTACATCGACCGTCAGCAGGAGGAAATCGAGCGCCTGCGCCGCTACGAAAATACGCCGTTGCCCGCCGATCTTGATTATGCGGTGGTGGAGGGCTTGTCCAACGAGGTCAGGCAAAAACTGGCCCAGGCCCGGCCGGATACACTGGCCCGGGCCAGCCGCATTCCG
>JBKDZQ010000794.1:0-3561 GCA_047971325.1 Parahaliea sp. | reverse complement strand
CGCCGGGGCGGACCGTGTCAGCACCTACAGCAACCTGCACCGTTTTGCCGGCCCCTACGACCGCTCCCTGGTGCTGCTGAGCGCCGGCAACCTGGCCACCAGCCAGGCGGTGGTGGCGCAGCTCCAGCGCGACACGGAAGAAGGCGCGGAATCCAGTTTCATGAAGGCCAAGTACGTCTCTGAAATCGCCGATTATATCGGCAAGGTGAGCCTGCGCCAGCGTGCCAAGCACAGCGGCGACAACGCCCCGGTCGCCGGCTTCGACGCCGGCGCCACCTTCATCCTCGGCGGCCAGATCAAGGGACAGCCACCGGAGCTGTACATGATCTACCCCGAGGGCAATCACATCACCGCCTCGGACCAGTACCCCTACCTGCAGATTGGCGAGACCAAGTACGGCAAACCGATTCTCGACCGCATCATTCGCCGGGACACACCCTACGAAACGGCCATGCGCTGTGCGCTGGTGTCGATGGACTCCACCATCCGCTCCAATGCCACGGTGGGCCCACCGCTGGAGGGACTCTACTACAAGACCGACAGCCTGCAGCCCCAGTGCCAGTACTTCAAGCTGGAGGAGCACCATCCCTACCTGACGCAGCTGCGCCAGTCCTGGGACGACAACATCCGCCAGGCTTTCAACAACCTGCCACCCCTGGGCGAGGTGTTCGAGGCGAGCAAGGACAACGGCAACGGCAAGTAGACCGCAGCACAGAACCACGGCGCCGTCACTCGCGGGATCAGGGCTGGCTCCCGTCCAGCCTCAGTACATCCACCTCAACCTCCAGTGAGTGGCCGGCGCCGCCTCCCAAAATGGTGCCCTTAAGCGGCGGCACATCGCCGTAGTCCCGGCCCCAGGCGGTGGTGATGTGCTGCTCACCGATGAGCTGGTCGTTGGTGGGGTCGAAGTCCCACCAGCCCTCGGCGGGCGACAGCACGGAAAACCAGGCGTGACTGGCGTCGGCGCCCTGCAGGCGGGGCTGCCCGGGGGGCGGCAAGGTCTCCAGGTAACCACTGACGTAGCGCGCCGGGTAACCCAGGGAACGCAGGCAACCGACGGCAAAATGGGCGAAGTCCTGGCACACCCCGCGGCGGAACCGGATGACCTCCGACAGGGGCGTGGCCACGTCGGTGTTGTGTGGATCGTAGGCAAAATCACTGAAGATACGCCCGGTGAGCTCGCGCACGCAGGACAGGAAGGGCCGTTCGTCGGCAAAGCTGGCGGCGGCGTAGTCCGCCAGTTCCGGGCCGCGCTGGATCAGCGGTGAATCGAGCATGAATTCGCGGGCCAGCAGCAGGCGCTCGTCGCTCCCCTCCCCGAGCTGCCGGCGCACCTCGGCGCAGGTGGCGCCGAAGTCCAGTTCCAGGTTGGGCCGTTCCGCCAGCACCTCTACCTCGCTGCGAGCGGTAATCTCCAGCACCTCGTGAGGGGTCTGCACCGAGAAATGGTAGCTGCGATTGCCGAAATAGTCCTGGCGGTCACCGACCTGGGCCGGGTACGGGTCGAGTTCGATATACCCCCCGGTGCAACGCTGCCAGGCGGTATCCCGCGGCAGCAGGTGGGCCACGCTGTGACACTGGCTCACCGTGCCGGTGTAGCGGTAACGGGTCGTGTGGGTAATACGGTATCTCACTCTACACCTCCCGCACCCGCACGCCCCGTCCCCAGCGGCCGGGGTCCGCCACTGTGATCAAAACAGGTATCGCTGAGGGCACCGGCGATGGCACTCACCAGGTAATGGCTGCGCCCCAGTAGCTGGTCGAGATCACCGCGCAGGGGCTGCTCCTGGCCGGCACCGGCCAGTGCCTGCATATCCGCCAGCTGCAGGTTGGTAGCCACCTCCAGCAGCAGCCGCTGGGGCGGCGGCATGCGCACCGGATCGCTGTTCAAGGACATCTTCTGCAGGTGGATGTGCAGTTTGTCGAGCTGGTAGATGACCGAGCGCGGGTTGTCGGCCGCCAGCAGCAAGTGCTCCAGGCCGCTGGCCATATCCAGGGAGCGCTGGTAGCGCCGCCGATAGGTGCTCAGGGAATCCAGGCTCAGCAGCGCCGTTTCCAGCACCAGCTCCTGCTCCTGCGCACCGCCCTGGTGCACCCACAGGGAACGCAGCAGCGACAGGATCTGCAGGGCCCGCTCGATCCGCCGTCCGACCTGCAGAAAGTGCCAGCCCTGGCCGCGCATCATCGACTCCTGAACCAGGCCGGCCAGCGCCAGCAGCGTGGTCACCAGCGCCTTGAGCTCTTCCTCCTGCGCCGGACCGAAGCTACTTTGCAGGCGCCCGGGCAACACCTGCATCTGGTCGCTGAGGTCGTTGAGGATGCGCTGGGTGTCCGCGGACATGAAATCCTTCACCTGGCCCACGGTATTGAGCAGGGCGGCCACCGAATGGGCCACGCTGCCCTGGCGCTGCACATCCAGCAGCACCGACAGCAGCTCCTGTTGCGGGTCCGCCTGGCCGGCGCCCTCTTCCAGAAAGCCCGGATAGGTGCAGGTGAGCTGGGTGACGGCGCGCAACAGCAACAGCCGGCTCTCCTCCCCGGGGGGGGAGGCGCCACTGAGCTTGTTGAACAGAATGCGCAGCAGCCGCAGGGCCGATTCGGCGCGCTCGGCATAGCGGCCGAGCCAGAACAGGTTCTCCACCACCCGGCTGGGCAGGTCGGCGGCGACACTGCCCTGCTGGCCGAGGCTGGTCGCCACCGGGGTATCGACCTTTTCCGGTTCCGAAGCCAGCACCCAGGTGTCCTTGCTCGCCGAACCGGCGCGGTTGGAAATCTCGAAGCCGCCGGCGGCGGAGGCCACCCGGGTCAGGCCACCCGGCATCACGATATAGGAGGATTCACCGGCCACCGCAAAACTGCGCAGGATGGCCGGCCGCGCCGGCTCACCCTGGCCCCAGACCGGTGCCAGCGAGGGTTGCACGTAGTCCTGGGCCGAATAGTCCCCCGGCCGCGCGCCAATCGCCTGGCGCAGCGCGGCCAGCTCTTCGGCGGACAGGTCGCCGCCGTACACGGTGTGATTGTCGCTGGCCCGGTAGGTGTTCTTGACCACCATGTGTTCAAGGTTGTCCAGCACATGGGCGAGGTCGTCGGCCTCGCCACACCAGAAGGTAGCCACCGAGGCCAGCGCCGGCTCCCGCCCCAGCAGGTGTCGCCCGGCGGCCGGCAGGTACTTGAGCAGGGCGGTGTTCTCCAGCACCCCGCAGCCCAGTGGATTGGCCACCACCACGCGGCCCGAGCGGATCACCTCGAGCAGGCCCGAAACACCGAGCTGGGAATCCGGCCGCAGTTCCACCGGGTCACAGTAGTGATCGTCCACCCGGCGCAGGATCACGTCGATGCGGCTGAGGCTGTTCAGGGTTTTCAGCCACACATGGCCGTCGCGTACCGTGAGGTCGTTGCCCTGCACCAGGGAGCAGCCCAGGTAGTTGGCCAGGAACAGGTGTTCGAAGTAGGTTTCATTGTAGGCGCCGGGGGTCAGCATCACCACCCGTGGCACTCCGCCATTGGGCCCCAGGGCGTTGAGCCTGGCACGCAGGCTGTTGAAATACAGCGACAGGCGGT
>JBKDZQ010000793.1:0-4003 GCA_047971325.1 Parahaliea sp. | reverse complement strand
CTTTGCCAAACCCAGTGCCCGCCCTATGAGGAATCGTTCATGGAATCAGGCTCTACCCTGCGTGTAGAAAAATCCAACCTGAAACCCGTTATCAAGAAAACCTACGTTCTGGATACGAACGTACTGCTGCACGACCCGACGGCGGTGGCCGCCTTCAACGAACACCAGGTGGTCATACCGATGACCGTGCTGGAGGAACTCGACCACATCAAGGACCGGCACGACAAAACCGTCAGCCGGGAGGCTCGCATCGCCATCCAGATGATTGACAAAGTGGTGGACACCGCCACCCCCCAGCAGATCCAGGCGGGGGTGGAGGTGCCCGGCAGCCAGGTGGGCGGCCCACTGGGCACCCTGGCGATCTACCCTGACCAGCTGCTCACCGACAGCGCCGAGATTCCCTTCCTCGACGCCACCCAGGACCAGGCCAACGACAACCGCATCATCAACGTGGCCCTGCGCCTGCAGGCCGAGCGCCCCGGCGAGTTCGTCTGCCTGGTGACCAAGGACATCAACATGCGCATCAAGGCCAAGGGCTCGGGGCTGGTGCATGTGGAGGACTACCGCCGCGACCGGGTGCTGGACGACATCGACCTGCTGGCGAAGGGCTACGAGCACCTGGAGGGGGACTTCTGGTCCGGCATCTCCGAGGTCGACACCCTGCGCGAGGGCGATTGCACCCTGCACCGGGTGCCGCGCAAGTCGCTGCCGGCGGCCTACCCCAACATGTTCCTGTTCGACGACAACGAGTTCATGGCCTTCGTCAAGCGCATCGACAGCGACTACGTCTACCTGCGCTGCGACAGCCGCGACAATCTCATGCACCGGCGTTTCTGGGGACTGGCGCCGCGCAACCTGGAACAGGCCATGGCCATGACCCTGCTGGCGGACGACAATGTCGACATGACGGTGATGACCGGCCCTGCCGGCTCCGGCAAGACCCTGCTGGCGCTGGCCTACGGCCTGCATGCCATCCTCGAGCAGAAGCGCTACAGCAAGCTGATCGTGGCCCGCTCCACGCCGCCCATCGCCGAGGATATCGGTTTTCTGCCGGGCACCGAGGAGGAAAAAATGGCGCCCTGGCTGGCGGCCTTCGACGACAACCTGGAAATTCTTCACGGCGCCGACGAATCCTGCAACGGCAGCATCGACTACGTGAAGGAACGGGCCAACATCCAGTTCAAGTCCCTCAACTTCATGCGCGGGCGCTCCTTCAACAATGCCTATATCGTCATCGACGAGAGCCAGGGCCTGACCCAGTTCCAGTTGAAGAGCGTGATCAGCCGGGTGGGGGCGGACTCCAAGATCGTGGTACTGGGCAACCTGGCGCAGATCGACAACAAGTACATCTCGCCACTGACCTCCGGCCTGACCTACCTGGTGGAGAAGTCCAAGGCCTATCCCCACGCCGGCATCATGCACGTGAACGGCATCGTGCGCTCGCGGCTGGCGGCCTTTGCGGAGGAGAATCTATAGCAGCTCCGGGCAGGGCCTTGCGTTTGGCCGCCAGCGGGGTTCGCCGCGCCGCCGGCCGGGTGGCAATCTACCACAGTCAGTCGCTGGAGGTGGTGACAACTGGTGCTACACTAGCGCCCGCCCAACGGGCTTGCGCCGTCGTCGACCTCAACCAATGTGGAAATGCTTTTAGCCATGGATTCACTGTTCATCGCCCTGCAACACCTGATTCCCCAGCACCTGTTGTCGCGGCTGGCGGGTGCGCTGGCCGAGTTGCGCCAGCCCCTGTGGCTGAAGGACTGGATCATCCGGCGCTTCATCAGCCACTTCCGGGTGGACATGAGCGAGGCGGCGGACCCCCGCCCGGATAGCTACGACAACTTCAACGCCTTCTTCACCCGCGCCCTGCGCGCGGGTGCGCGGCCCATCGCCGGGGCGCCGGTGGTGTGTCCGGCAGACGGCGCCATCAGCCAGTTGGGCAAGATCGACGACCACAGTATTTTCCAGGCCAAGGGGCACGCCTATTCGACCCGGGCCCTGCTCGGTGGCGACAGCGAACGGGCGGAACAGTTTCGCAACGGCTGCTTCGCCACCATTTATCTCTCGCCCCGGGACTATCACCGGGTGCACATGCCGGTGGCCGGCCGGCTGGTCGGCACCCGTTACATTCCGGGCGACCTGTTTTCGGTCAACGGCGTCACCGCGGACAGAGTCGAGCGCCTGTTCGCCCGCAACGAGCGCCTGGTGTGCTATTTCGACACCGAATTCGGG
Organism: Parahaliea sp.; assembly: GCA_047971325.1. GTDB lineage: Bacteria > Pseudomonadota > Gammaproteobacteria > Pseudomonadales > Halieaceae > Parahaliea. Next base: position 1,777 of record JBKDZQ010000793.1, on the reverse strand, counting down.
CCCATGGCCATGGTGCTGGTGGGAGCCATGATCGTGGCCGGCATCGAAACCGTGTGGGGCGCACAGGAAGTGCCGCCACCCCGGCGCATCCTGTCCACCGATTTCAGCGCCGCGCCCGCCGAGGTCCGGCTCGACAAGGGCGCGGAAATGGGCCGCTTCAAACTCGGCTCCACCGTTATCCTGCTGTTCCCCCAGGGCGCCGTGGAGTGGGACTCGCGCTACCGGGCGGGCACGCCGACCCGGCTTGGTGAGGCGCTGGCTGCTGTCTCGACCGGCGGTGCACAGGCAGTGCCCTCACCGTGGCACAAGCCTTGATAAGTGCCATTTGGCCCAGGGGGACTAGCGCGAGCCCGGTCATCAGGATGGCCGCATCGACTATGCCCTGTTCCTGCGCCACCAGCGCCATCGCCGGGGGTGCCACCAGCGTGGAGGCGCTGGGCCAGAACCTGCAGTGTGGCTCCGGTCTGCGGGCCCTGCTGGCATTGCAGAAAACCGGGCGCGCGGCCTGATACCGGGACAGTCATCGCCGCCATTTCCACGGCGGGGGCGCAGCGCATACACTGTGGGCCCACACCCGGCAGTGACTCCACCACCATGCGCCCCGCCCACGCCTCGCATCTCCCGCCTCCACTCACCCGGCGTCCGGCGTGAGCGCGCGACAGCCCTTGCCACTGCTGGCGCTGGGTCGCTTCCTGCGACCCTACCGGGGGCGCGTGCTGGCGGCGGGCATCGCCCTGGTGTTCACCTCCGGCGCCACCTTGACCCTCGGCCGTGGTATCCAGATACTGATCGACCGCGGTTTTGGCGGCGGCACCAGCGCTGACCTGCGCGCCGCCATCGGCCTGCTGCTGGCCATCGCCGCGGCCATGGCGGTGGGCACCTTCATTCGCTTCTACCTGGTGTCCTGGCTGGGGGAGCGGGTGAGCGCCGACCTGCGCACGGCGGTATTCGATAATCTGGTGCGGCTGAACCCGGGCTACTTCGAGATCAACCGCTTCGGCGAGATCATGTCCCGCCTGACCACCGATACCACCTTGCTGGAAAGCATCATCGGCTCCTCCCTGAGTATGGCCCTGCGCAGCCTGCTGACCCTCATCGGCGCGCTGGTAATGATGGTCATCACCAACCTCAAGCTGAGCCTGATCATCGCCCTCACCGTACCCACGGTACTGATGCCCATCCTGCTGTTCGGGCGCCGGGTGCGCCGGCTGTCCACCAAGAGCCAGGACAGCATCGCCAGCGTGGGCAGCTACGCCGGGGAGATCATCCAGCACATCAAGGTGGTGCAGAGCTATACCCGGGAAGCCTTCGAAGCCCGGGCCTTCGCCGGCGAGGTGGAGCGCGCCTTCGACATCGCCCGCCACCGCATCCGCCAGCGGGCGCTGCTGAGCCTGGCCGTCATCGCGCTGATCTTCGGCGGCCTGGCGGCCATGCTGTGGACCGGCGGCCAGGATGTCATCAGCGGGCGCATGAGCCCCGGCGAGCTGGGGGCCTTTGTGTTCTACGCCATCATGGTCGGCACCGGCTTTGCCACCGTGTCCGAGGTCTGGGGCGAACTGCAGCGCGCCGCCGGCGCCGCCGAGCGGCTGCTGGAGCTGCTGGCCACCCAAAGCGATATTGCCGAACACCCGGTGCCCGGCGCCGCCGACGCGGTGGGCGCGGCCCGCATGGGGCTGGAGCAGGTCAGTTTTGCCTACCCGGCGCGACCGCAGCAACCGGCGCTGGCGGATTTCAGCCTGGACATTCCCGCCGGCCAGTGCCTGGCACTGGTGGGACC
>JBKDZQ010000792.1:0-3395 GCA_047971325.1 Parahaliea sp. | reverse complement strand
ACGCATTGAGCCCCCCGATGCAAGCCGGCAGAGGCACTGCTACACTGGGGCAACCATCTGCGACCCTCCATGACATCAGCCGGGAACCCATTTACGTGTGGCAACGACACTTCGCGTATTCACAACTCATCCGGGTAGCCCTGGCGCTCGTCCTTACCGCATCCGAACCTGGCGTCGCAGACAATAGCGATTACCGCTACAGCGATGCCCACCTGCACAGGGTGGATTTCTTCCAGCAGGGCGAGCCCCTGCCGCAACTACTCAAGGCGATGGACGCCGCCGGTGTCGGCGACAGCATGGTGTCAGGCATGGCGTTGATGAAAAAGTGGCAGGAAGACGAACCCAAGCGCCCCGACACCTACGCCGGGGACGACGCCGCCACCTACTGGTTCAGCGCCACGGATGCCTACCTCGCCGAGGCGCTGGAGGCCCTGGCGCCGGCCCAGCGGACCCGCCTGCACCCCTTCCTGTGCGGCTTCACCCCCACCGACAAGACCGCCGATCTGCACCTGAAGCACATGGTCGCCCTGTACCCGGACCTGTGGCAGGGCATCGGCGAGGTGGTCACCCGTCACGATGACCTCACCGCCCTCACCGAGGGCGAGACCCCGCGCGCCAACAGCGAGGCCATGTACCGGGTGTACGCCTTCGCCGGGCGTCACGGCTTGCCAGTGATATTGCACAGCAATATCACCTCCAAGCGCGAGCGCAATCCACTGTACGCTGGGGAACTGGAGGACGCCCTGGGTAAGTACCCGCAAGTGAGGTTTATCTGGGCCCACGCCGGCACCAGCAAAACCCTGCACCGCTTCCAGGGCAAGATGGATTTCCTGCTGCCGGAGTTGCAGCGCCTGCTGGCAACCCACGACAACCTCTACGTAGACCTGTCCTGGACCGTGTTGCGTCCCTACCTGCTGGACGACAGCGACCGCCCCGATCCGGACTGGGTCGCGCTGGTGGCGCGCTACCCGGAGCGTTTTGTGATCGGCTCCGATCTGTTGGGCAAATACCAGAAACTGGGGGAAAAAATGCGGGCGTTCGAGCCCTTCCTCGAGGCCCTGCCGGCGGCGGTGGCGCGCCGGGTGGCGCGGGAGAATTTCCTGGGGCTTTTGCCGAAACGTGGTATCCGCGTGGATTAGTGGAGGTTGAGGGCATGGCGGGTCAGCAACAGCGCCGCGATGGCGCCGCCGATGGCCATGGGCACCATCAGGATGCGGCAATGGCCCGCATCGCCTCGCCGGTGCTGTAACCGGGGTCGGGGCCGCCGCGGCAATCCACGCAAGCCATGCCACGCCTGGGTTTCAGGGCGAAGTGTTAGTTGCGGCGGGGATGTCCCGGGTACCCCACTTGCTCCCCCTCGTCCTGCAGGGGCGTCAGGCGCAGCAACCGCCCCCCGGAACCCCTGCCGCCATCCTCCAGCAGCCAGATGGCGCCATCCGGTCCCTGCTCCACGTCGCGAATGCGGGCACCCATCGAGAAGCGTTCCGCTTCCCGTGCCGGCTGACCGTCGAACTCGATGCGCACCAGCGCTTCCGACGACAGGCCGCCGATAAAGGCGCTGCCCTGCCACTGGGGGAACTCACTGCCGCTGTAGAACATCAGGCTGGAGGGTGAAATCACCGGGTTCCACACCACCCTGGGTGCCTCGAATTCCGGGCGGGTGGCGTGATCGGGAATCGGCCGGCCATCGTAGTGGTCACCCTCGGAAACGACGGGGTAACCGTAGTTTTCGCCGCGTTTGACCAGATTCAGCTCATCGCCACCGGCGGGGCCCATTTCCACATCCCAGAGCTGCCCCGCGCTGTCGAAAGCGAGCCCCAGAGGGTTGCGGTGGCCGAAGGACCATATCTGGCTGGTCACCGGATTGTCGCCGGCGAAAGGGTTGTCCGGCGGCAGGCTGCCGTCATCATTGAGCCGCAACACCTTGCCGAGATTGCTGGCCATATCCTGGGCGGGATCGAATTTCTGCCGCTCGCCCGAACTGATCCACAGATAGCCCTGCGGCCCGAAAGCCATGCGATGGGCATAGTGTCCCTTGCCGCTCACCTTCGGTACCTGTCGCCAGATCACCTCGACATCCTCCAGGGAGCCCCCCTGCTGTGTCAACAGCAGCCGGGCGCGGGCCACCGTGGCACCGGCGCCACCTTCACCCTCCTCGGCATAGCTCAGGTACACCAGCGAACTGTCGGCGAAGCGCGGATGCAGCACCACATCGCCCAGGCCCCCCTGGCCGCCGTAGGCCACCTCGGGCACCCCGTTGATATCCCGCACCTCACCACCGGCATCCACCAGCTTGAGTGCGCCGCGCTTCTCGGTGACCAGCAGGCGACCGTCCAGCAGGAAGGTCATGGCCCAGGGTTCATCCAGATCGGCCCGCACGCTGATATCGAAGGGCTTGCTCTCCTCCACCGCACAGGCAGCAACGCTACCCAGCAGCAGGGCGGCAAACAAACTGCATCCACAGGCTTTTTTCATGGCAGATCCAAGCTCCAGGCCGAAAAGAAAAAACACTCTGTAACTATAGTCATATGGTAGTCATTGCTGAGCCTATGCCCTGCAAGGCCAGGCCGTGACACCCTCACTGGAATAGCCAGATCAAGGGCAGCGAGGCATCTTCGCGCTTCGCACCATCCGCCAGCCAACCTCGGGACTGGCCACTCCCCCCGGCCGGCACCTCGTACACCTGAATCAGCGCCAGGGAGTCGATAGCCGCCGCCTTGGGAGGACGCCAGACAAACAGCGCAACAGTCAACTTCTCCGGCGTCACATCGATCACCGAAAAACCGTTTTTTTCCAGGGGCACCAGTGCCTCTTCAATACCTATCACTTGCGATGGAGCGCCTATCGACCAATAGCGTCGGTGGAGCCGGCGACAAACTGGCGCCGGGTCCATCGTCGTTGCGGCGTGTCGCTCATGCCTGCCGATCTCCCTTCACGATATCAATCCCTCCTGGACTAAAGAAGGCTTACAGCGGCGCGCCAGCAGGCTGTCCAAGCGGCTGGCGAACAACTGGCGGTCGGCCTGACTGAGAGGCGCCGCACCGCCGGTTGCCACGCCACTGTCGCGCAGGGTGGTCATTAGATCACGTATGCTCAATCGCGCGCGCACGTTGTCGCGGGTGTAGAGTTCGCCCCGGGGGCTGAGCGCGAGGGCGCCCCGTTCCACCACCTCGGCCGCCAGCGGGATATCGGCGGTGATCACCAGATCCCCCGCCCGGGCCTGACCGGCAATATGATTGTCCGCCACATCGAAGCCCGGCTCCACCTGCAAAAAGCGTGTATGGACTCCTCCTCTTTTGCAAGCACTTTGTCCGATTGCGTCAAGGTACGACTGCCTACGTGTATCCGGTCTCATTGATGATGCCGTTTGCCCAGGCATCGGACCCTGATGGGCT
>JBKDZQ010000791.1:0-3199 GCA_047971325.1 Parahaliea sp. | reverse complement strand
GGACGAGGGTGATCTAATGTACATGCCCACCACCTACCCGGGAATTTCCATCGGCGAGGCGCGGCGCCTGCTGCAGCACACCGACAAGCTGATCGCCACCGTGCCGGAAGTGAAAACCGTGTTCGGCAAGATCGGTCGCGCCGAGACCGCTACCGACCCGGCGCCGCTGACCATGATCGAAACCTTCATCCAGCTCAAGCCGCGCGAGCAGTGGCGCGAGGGCATGAGCACCGGGAAGCTCAAGCAGGAGCTGGAGACTCTGGTGAAAATACCTGGGGTCACCAATGCCTGGGTGATGCCGATCAAGACCCGCATCGACATGCTCGCCACCGGCATCAAGACCCCGGTGGGCATCAAGGTGGCGGGGCCGGACCTGAAGGTTATCCAGGATATCGGTAAGCAACTGGAGCAGATTCTGGGGGCGGTGCCGGGTACCGCCTCGGTCTACTCCGAACGGGTGGTCGGGGGGCGCTACATCAATGTCGATATCGACCGCGAGCAGGCGGCGCGCTACGGGCTCGGCATCGCCCAGGTGCAGCAGGTGATCGCCACCGCCATCGGCGGCACCAATGTGACGCTGACGGTGGAGGGGCTGGAGCGCTACCCGGTCAACCTGCGCTACCCCCAGTCCTATCGCGATTCGCCGGAGCAGCTCGCCCTGCTGCCCATCGTGACCCCGGGGGGGCAGCGCATCACCCTGGCGGATGTCGCCGATATCGGCATCGAGGATGGTCCACCGGGTATCAAGAGCGAGAACGCCCGCCCCAACGGTTGGACCTTTGTCGATATCGACAGCGTCGATGTCGGCACCTATGTCCATCAGGCGCAGGCAGCGGTGCGCGAGCAACTGGAGATGCCGGCCGGCTACTCCCTCAACTGGGCCGGCCAGTACGAGTATATGGAGCGGGCCAAAGAGCGTCTGATCTGGGTGGTGCCGCTTACCCTGGCTATTATCGTGGTGCTGCTGTACATGAACTTCCGCAACTTCACCCAGGTGGCCATCCTGATCAGTGCGCTGCCGCTGGCGCTGGTGGGCAGCGCGTGGCTGATGTACCTGCTGGATTTCAACTTTTCGGTCGCCGTGGGCGTGGGCGTCATCGCGCTGGCGGGTATCGCTGTGGAAACCGGTGTCATCATGCTGGTGTACCTGGACCAGTCCTGGGCCGAACTGCGGCGTTCGGTGCAGGCCCCCACCCGCGAGCAACTGCGCGAGGCGGTGCTGCACGGCGCCGTCCGCCGGGTGCGCCCGGTGGTCATGACCGCCGCGGCCACCGTGGTGGGCCTGCTGCCCATCCTCTGCGGCAGCGGCACGGGTTCGGAGGTAATGAGCCGGCTGGCGGCGCCGATGGTGGGCGGCATGATCAGCTCGGTACTGCTGACGCTGCTGATACTGCCGGTGATCTATATGCTGTGGCGGGGGCGTGGCATGGCTGGCAGCGAGTAATGGGCGTGCTACTTGCGCACCGAGTTGCGGTAGTCCCGGGGTGAGAGCCCCATGGTCTTGCGAAACAGGCGCGAGAAATACAAGGGATCCTGGTAACCCACCGCGGTGGCGATGGCCTTGACACTGAGGTCCGAGCTGTCCAGCAACTGGCAGGCGTACTCGATCTTCATGTGCAGGAAGTGCTTGATGGGTGAGTAGCCGGTCAATGCCTTGTAGCGCCCGGAGAAATGGTATTTGGACAGATGGGCCACCGCCGCCAGGTCGTCCAGCTCCAGGCCCTGGTGGATGTTGTCCTGCATGTAGGCCTGGAGGGCCTCAAGGTCCAATCCCGCCGGGTGGCTGGCCTGTTCGCGGTTGGCCGCCAGGGCGAACTGGGTGCACAGGTGGCGCAACTGGTTGGCGGCGTTGATGAAAGCGCGGCTGCTATAGCCGGTGCGGGCGACCGACAGCAGGCTGTGGAAGGCGGTGGCAAGTGCCGGCGCGAGGCCAACCCGGGTCACCGGTCGCCCGTTGCGGTAACCCATGTACTCCATGAACAGGCCTGAACTCACACCCTGGAAGTGCACCCAGTACAGGGTCCAGGGTTCGCCGCGGGCAGCGGTATAGCTGTGGGCCAGGCCCTGGGGCAGCAGTACCAGGTCGCCGGTGGCAATGGGATAGCGGGTATCGTCCAGGCGCAACCGGCCGTGGCCTTCCACGCAGTACAACAGCAGGTTGTCGTCGTGCCGGGGGCGGCGCATGCGGTGGCCCCGCGCCTGGGGGTAGTAGCCCATGGCGGTGGGGTAGCAGTCGCGGGTCAGCGGGTGCCGGTGCAGCTGTTCCAGCAGGAAGGCCGGCGTCAGCAGCCGCACCCCCTGGGGGGGCAGGGGCCATTGTGAGGGGCTGCTCATGGGCTGGGGAGCGGACTCCAGTGCGACGACGGGTGGCATGTCAGGGATGGTAACAGTAGTATCGAGGCATCACTATCGCCAGGAACTGGACCCGACCACGACACCCGAGCGCTGGCGCCGTCCGTTGTTGATCCACTGGAGGAATGATATGAGCCAGCCAGCAAAAAACACCGTCTGCCTGTGGTATGAAGGTGAGGCGGAGGCAGCAGCGCGGTTTTACGCGGCGACCTTTCCCGATTCGCGGCTGGTCGCCGTGCACCGCGCACCGGGTGACTTTCCCTCCGGCAAGGCGGGGGACGTGTTGACGGTCGAGTTCAGCGTGATGGGCATTCCCTGCATCGGACTCAACGGCGGGCCGGCGTTTCGTCACAGCGAGGCCTTTTCGTTTCAGGTGGCGACGGTCGACCAGCAGGAGACCGACCGCTACTGGCACGCCATCATCGACAACGGCGGGGAGGCCAGCGTCTGCGGCTGGTGCCGCGACCGCTGGGGGATTTCCTGGCAAATATCGCCCATGGTCCTGACCCGGGCGGTCACCGGCCCCGATCCCGTCGTGGCCCGGCGCGCCTTCGAGGCCATGCTGCAGATGACAAAGATCGATGTCGCCGCCATCGAGGCGGCGTGCCGGGGATAATCCTCAAATCCCACGTTCTCGGTTTCTGCTGCCACAATAAAGTCCATGTGATGCGCAACTTCGTCAATATGCCACTGTCCGGCAAGCTGCTATTTTTAGGGCTATAAATTTGGGTCTTCAGGAAAATTTGTGGGTAAAAAACAGCCTATTAGCGACTGAAATGAGGGAAAAAGCAAGTTAACAGGGGGGAGTGCATCCTGCTCCCTGACTCTGTAATGATGTGAGTGCGAA
>JBKDZQ010000790.1:0-2177 GCA_047971325.1 Parahaliea sp. | reverse complement strand
GGAAGGAAGCCGCGCATGGCAGAATACTTCTTCGACCTAGGCCAGAGAGATCGACGAGAAGCGGTCGAATATGTCCGCGCCGAGTCCGGGCGCCCCGCTCACCTGCTTGAGAAGGATATTTGGGTGGTATGGGCACTGCGCGCGCTATTCGATACCCCGGTGGCGAACCATCTCACCTTCAAAGGCGGAACCTCCCTGTCGAAGGTCTACAAGGTCATCAATCGCTTCTCGGAAGACATTGATCTGACCTACGACATCCGCAAGCTGATCCCGAACCTGACAGGCGATTACGGCGAATGGCCAACCAGCCGCAGCCAGGCCAGTAAGTGGACGAAAGCTGTGCGCCATCGCCTGCCTGATTGGATCAAGGAAAACATCCAGCCCGCCATCGAAGCCGCACTGGCGAAAGAGCAACTCGATGCGCGAGTGGAACTGGGCGGCAAGGAAAACGACAAGCTGTTGCTTCACTACCCAGCGCTTGCTCAAGGCACGGGATATGTCGCCCCCGTCGTCACACTGGAATTCGGAGCTCGAGCAACAGGCGAGCCGCACAAAATACACACAGTAACCTGTGACATTGCCAGGCACTTGCCGGAAGTCAGCTTTCCCACTGCATCGCCGCAGGTCATGAGCCTGTCGCGGACATTCTGGGAAAAGACGACTGCTGCGCACGTATTCTGTGCCCAGGGTCGTATCAGGGGCGAGCGCTATGCCCGTCATTGGCACGACCTCGTTGCCATTAGCCGAAGCCAATACTTCGCGGCAGCGATTGCGGATCACACCGTCGCTGCGGCGGTGGCTCGGCACAAGTCCTGGTTCTTCATCGAAAAAGACAGGAACGGTCAAACCATCGACTATGCAGATGCTACTGAAGGCCACCTGAAGATTGTTCCGGAAGCTGATGCCAAAGCCGCGCTTGCCCAGGATTATGCGGCCATGGTGGCTGACGAAGTGACGGTCGGCAACGCGCTATCTTTTGATGCATTGTTGGATGAATGTGCGGATCTGGAAGCCAAGATCAACAGTGGACACATATGACTTAGGCCTGCTCCCCTCCGGACATCTGCACTGTTTCTTGGCCCCGGCAGATAGTAAAGTAGGCAACACTACTAACACGGCCACCATCAACAAGGCATTTTCACGCAGTGTGGGTGAAGGCCTGTTCATGCTTGCAGCAAGAAAAAGTGGCGCCGACCTCTCCCCTTCTCTGCAGTATTGGCGTAACTTTGCACGCAACTACCTGAGTGAACGTTGCCGGCTGGAAGAGCCCATCCCGGAACAGCCAGTTCCTGTCGAGCCGTTAACAGCCACAGAAATCACGTCCTTCCTCACGGGCGCACCGCCAATGCAGGGGGGCGAGTATCTCTCCGCTCTCACACTACAGGAGATCCGTTCTTCGCTCGATAGCTGGATGTGCAAGCAGATAAAGGCTTCTGGCGGACTCGATGTGCTACTTGCCAAAAAAGCGCCGCAGTGGCATCAGGTAGGCCGTGTCTGTTTCCATCTGGCAGAAAATAAGGGTGACCCCGATTTTCCTTTCGCCTTTATGGCGACCTATGCCTCCGAGCTTTCAGAGCAAGGACGCATCCGGCATCAACCTCTCAGTCGAGCGCTACAGGAGTACGCTGGTGTAAAAAACAGAAAGGCCCTGATTCACCTGCTTTCACCTGTCCAGTTGGCCACAGAAACCAGCTCCATGATCAAAGAGTTGGTTGATAGCGGCGATATCTATCATCCCCTGGCCTGGTCACCCGCGGAGGCTTATGAGTTTCTAAAAGAAGCGCCGCAGTACGAGCAGTGCGGCGTTGTAGTCCGACTACCCGACTGGTGGAAGAAGAGAAGCAGGCCGCGCGCCAGCGTCACCATCGGAGAGAAAAAGCAGCAAAACTTTGCTGCGGATTCACTGCTGGACTTCAGGCTACAGATTGCCCTGGGTGATGAATCGCTCAGCAAGGCCGAGCTGAACGAACTGATGGCGGCGGGCGATGGCCTCGCATTCATAAAGGGACAATGGATCGAGGTGGACCAGGAGAAACTGAACGAAGCACTGGCTCACTGGAAAAAACTGGAAGCACAGGCGAGTTCCAGCGGGCTTAGCTTCGCAGAGGGGATGCGCCTGCTGGCGGGGGTGCCTGCCGATCTGGGTGAAAGTGTCGTGCAAGAGAGCCAAATGTGGT
>JBKDZQ010000789.1:0-5448 GCA_047971325.1 Parahaliea sp. | reverse complement strand
AGCCCATCAGGGTCCGATGCCTGGGCAAACGGCATCATCAATGAGACCGGATACACGTAGGCAGTCGTACCTTGACGCAATCGGACAAAGTGCTTGCAAAAGAGGAGGAGTCCATACACGGTTGATGGTGTCCCGGGGGGTGAAGGCCACGCCCTACCAGGACCCGCGCATGACCATCACCCCGCCGACGGTGGTGATCATCCCCGAGTACAAGCAGGCGCTGCCGGATACCGTGAACCGGGGCGTGCGTCTGTACACGGTCTATGTGCGCCGGGGCTATGCCGATGTGCAGGACCCGACCCTGAACACCCACTCCAAGCTCAACTGCATCGCCGCCTGCATCCAGGCCGCCAAGGCCAGCTACGACGAGGCGCTGATGCTGGACCCCCACGGTTTTGTCGCCACCTGCAACTCCACCCACTTCTTCATCGTGCGCCGGGGTGAAATCTGGACCTCCACCGGCGACTACTGCCTGGATGGCATCACCCGCGGCAAGAGGTACTGGAGATGGGGCGGGAACTGGGCATCACCGTGCGCGAAACCAACTTCACGCTGACCGATGTGTACAACGCCGAGGAGGCCTTTGTGACCGGCACCTTCGCCGGCCTGGTGCCGGTGACGGAGGTGGACGGGCGCCTGATCGGCGAGGGCGACGAGCGGCCGGTGACCCGCCGCCTGCAGGCCCACTACCGGGAGGTGGTGCAGCGCTATATCGCCGGGCCGGGCGCGGCTCATCCGAGGGACTGAGCATGGCGGTCAAACGCATTGCCATGTGGTCGGGTCCGCGCAATATCAGCACCGCCATGATGCGGGCCTTCGAAAACCGGCCGGACACGGTGGTGGTGGACGAGCCGCTGTACGGCTACTACCTCCGGTGCAGTGGCCTCGACCACCCGGGTGCCCGGGAGGTTATGGCCTCCCAGGACGGCGACTGGCGGGTGGTGGCCCGGCAGCTCTGCGAAGCGCTGCCGGCGGGGCGGGATGACGATGGTGGCGTGGCGGTGTTCTACCAGAAGCACATGACCCAGCACCTGCTGCCGGAAGTGGAGCTCGACTGGACCGCTGCTCTGGTCAATGCCTTCCTGATCCGCGAGCCGCGGCGCATCATTGCCTCCTACGCCCGGGTGCGGCCGGACTTCACGCTGGAGGAGATCGGCCTGCCCCAGCAGTGGACCCTGTTCCAGCGCGAGGCCGGGCGCCTGGGCAGGGCGCCGCCGGTGATCGATTCCCGGGCCACCCTGCACGCGCCGGAACGCAGTCTTCAGGCCCTGTGCGCGGCGGTGGATATTCCCTTCAGTGAAGCCATGCTGCACTGGTCCGCCGGGCCGCGGGACAGTGACGGCGTGTGGGCACCCCACTGGTACGCCGCGGTGGAGCGCTCGACAGGCTTTGCCGCGCCCGACGAGGAGCCGCTGGCGCGGGTGGAGATTCCCGGGCGCTACGAGGCGATGTGTGAGGAGGCGGAGCGGATCTATGCGGCGCTCTACCAGCATGCGCTGGTGCCGGCGCCGCAGTCGGTGGGCGGGCCGGACTGAACCCGCCCCGGGGAGGCTTGCTTCAGTTGGCGCTGCGGATCAGCTGGGCGTCTTCGGTGCTGTACTGCCGCTTGGTGCGGGCGCGCTGCTGAAAATCCGCAAAGTGCCCGCTGCTGTCCCGGCTGTGGCGGGCATCACTTTCGTGGCTGAACTTGATACTGCGCAGAAAATCCACCAGGCTCGTCTTGCCTTCGTCTCGACGTTTCATTTCGGTCTCTTCCAATGGTCTGTTGCAACAAGCGATTGCAATGGGAATTTTTACACAGACAAGTGTAAAACGAAGTGCGTGTCAAGTGGCGTAAAAAATACCGTCCTAAACTGTGAAAAAATGGCGCCTGCGCCGTGAATCCGGTCACACATGTGGCGATGGCGCATGCCCGGCGCTGTGGATTGTGCGCCAGTTCCTTTCAGCTTATGCCCTTCGCCAGCGCAATCCGGTCGACGATAAAGCCCAGCTCGGGTTTGTGTTCGCGCAGTTCCGCGAGGCTCAGGCCGTCAAGCTCGTGGGGAAATACCAGCCAGTTGTCGGTGGCGTGCAGATAGTAGTCGGGGATGCGGCCGGTCTGGTTACGGCCCGGTTTGAAATAGGGGGTGGCAATGCGGATGTCCGGGGTGTTCTTCTTGCAGGCTGACTCCAGGTCGCGGATGGTCTGGTCGATGGACAGGCCCGAGTCGTGTACATCGTCGACAATCAGCAGGGCGTCCTCGGACTCCAGGCGCCGGATCAGGTAGTTCAGCCCGTGCACCTGTACCTGGCGGCTGCGCTGGTCGAGGCCGGTATAGGAGGAGGTGCGAATGGCGATGTGGTCGGCCTGCACACCCAGTACCTCCAGCAATTCCTGCACTGCGATACCCACGGGTGCCCCGCCGCGCCACACGCCCACGATGTAGTTGGGGCGGTAGCCGCTGTCGAACACCTGCCAGGCCAGATGAAAGGAATCCTCCAGCAGTTGCCGGGCGCTGATGTAGTGTTTGTGCATGTCTGGCTCGATCGGTGGCCCGGTGGGTGTGGTGGCGCCAGCTTAGCACGGTGCTCCCGGTGGCAGTGCGGGGCCGGCACGGGCCGTGGCGTATTGGCGGCGCTGTCCCGGCACTGGTGTTGGGGCCTATGGTCCGGTGCCGTGTGGTCGCCCGCCGCTGGACCGATGGAAGCCCGGAATCTATAGTGGCCGCACTGTCGCGCTGCACAATGGGCCCGCCGATGAAACCCCAGCACTATCCTGAATCCCCCGCCCACCTCTGGGAGCACTTCTACCGCTTCACCCAGGTTCCCCGCCCCTCCGGCCAGGAAGCGGCGGTGCGCCAGTACGTGATCAACCAGGCGCAGGCCCACGGCTGCCGCTGGCAGACCGACCCGACCGGCAACCTGGTGGTCTATGTGCCCGGCAGTGCCGGGCGCGAGGCGGAGGGCGCGGTCATTGTGCAGAATCACCTGGACATGGTGACGGTGAAAACCGGTGACAAGGACCACGATTTCAGCCGCGATCCCCTGCAGCTGCGGGTCGAGGACGGCTGGCTGCGGGCCGATCGCACCACCCTCGGCGCCGACAACGGCGTGGGCTGTGCCGCGGCGCTGGCGCTGCTGACGGATGACAGCGTGTCGCATCCGCCGCTGGAACTGCTGTTCACCGTGGAGGAGGAAACTGGCCTGGGCGGCGCGGTGGAGCTCGATGCCGGCATGCTCAGTGGCAGTCGCATGCTCAACCTGGATACCGAGGACTGGAACGAACTCTACGTCGGCTGCGCCGGTGGCGCCGGCCATAGTCTCCGCGCTCGCTACCCGCTGGCCAGCGGCGCAGGGCTGGCCCATTTTCACCTGAACCTGAAGGGGTTGTCCGGTGGTCACTCCGGCATCCAGATTCACCAGCAACTGGGCAATGCCATCAAACTGCTGGTGGACTTTCTGCAGGGTGTCGAGGGCGTGCAACTGACCCGCCTCCAGGTCGGCGTGGCCCACAACGTGATTCCCCGGGAGGGCGATGCCTGGTTCGCCTGCCCGCCGGCCCAGGCCGCGCAACTGCAGGCCCGGCTCGATACCCTGGTGGGCCACTGGCTGGGCTATTTGCCGCCGGCGGACAGTGGCCTGGTCGCCAGCCTGGGGCCGGCGGAGAGCGCTGCGCCGCTCAGCCACGCGCACAGTGCCACAGTGCTCGACCTGCTGGCGGTGTTCCCCCACGGTGCCCAGTCCTACAACCTGGCCCAGCCGGCGGATCTGGTGGACCTCAGCATTAACCTGGCGCAGGTGGAACTGGTGGATGGCGCCCTGCAGATACAGTCCAGCCTGCGCTTTTTCAATTATGATCAAAGCCAGCCCTTGCGCCGGACAGTGGAATCCCTGGGCCGGCTGGCGGGGCTGGAAGTGAGCCCCGAGGGTGGCTACCCCGGCTGGCAGCCGGACTTCGACAGCGCCCTGCTGGCCCGGGGCAAGGCGCTGCACGAGCGCCTGTTTGGCGTGGTGCCGGCGGTGAAGGCTATTCACGCCGGGCTGGAATGCGGCATACTTAAAAGCAAGAAGCCCGACGTGGACATCCTGTCCTTCGGGCCCACCATCCGCGGTGCCCACTCGCCCTCCGAGCGTCTGTGCATCGACACCGTAGCGCCTTTCTGGCAGCTGCTGACCGCCCTGCTGGCGGAGCTGTAGCGCCACAACCCGATACAGGAACTGGACATGCTCGACCAACTGCCCCTGCTGCCCCCCGACCCCATTCTGGGCCTCGCCGCCGCCGCCCGCGCCGATACCAACCCCGACAAGGTCGATCTCACTGTTGGCATCTACATGGACGAGGCGGGTGTCTGCCCGGTGTTTGAAGCGGTGCAGCTCGCCCAGCGCTCGCTGGTGGACGAGGAAATCACCAAAGCCTACATGCCGGCGGCGGGTGATGCCGCGTTCAACACAGGGGTGCAGCAACTGGTGTTCGGCGCCGACAGCCCGGCCCTGCTGGCGGGGCGCATCAGCAGCATCCAGGCCCCCGGTGGTTGCGGCGCGCTGCGCATCGGCGCCGAGGTCATCCACGCCGCCGCCCCCGGTGCCCGGGTGTGGGTGTCCGATCCCACCTGGCCGGTGCACATGCCGCTGCTGGGCAGTGTTGGCCTCACGTTCCAGAGCTATCGCTACTACCAAAGCGCCACCCATGGTGTCGACTTCGACGGCATGGTGGCGGATCTCAAGCAGGCCGGTGCCGGCGATATCGTGTTGCTGCACGGCTGCTGCCACAACCCCTGCGGCGCCGACCTGTCGCTGGAACAGTGGGGGGTGATTGCCGACATGGCGCAGGCCCAGGGTTTCCTGCCCTTTATCGACATCGCCTACCAGGGCCTGGGTGACGGCCTGGAGCAGGACGCGGCGGGTCTGCGGTTGCTGGCCGCGCGCCTGCCGGAGTTGATTGTGGCCGCCTCCTGTTCCAAGAACATGGGTCTGTACCGGGAGCGCACCGGCGCCACCGTGTTCCTGTGCCGCGACAGCCAATCCGCCGAAGCGCTGGTCAGCCAGGCCATGGTGGCCGCGCGCCGGGTCTACTCCATGCCCCCGGCCCACGGCGCCATCCTGGCCGGCCGTATCCTGGCCAGCGAGGAACTGCGGGCCAGCTGGCAGGCGGAACTTGGCGGCATGTGCCAGCGCATCAACGGCCTGCGCAGCCAGTTGCGCGCCAGACTGGAGGCCGCCGCCGAACGGGATTTTGGTTTCATCGAGCGGGAAAAAGGCATGTTTTCCTTCCTCGGCCTCAGCAAGGAACAGGCCCAGACCCTGCGCAGGGAGCACAGCGTGTACATGCTGGATTCATCGCGCATCAACGTGGCGGGGGTCAATGCGCGCAATATCGACACGCTGGCGCGCGCGGTGGGGCAAGTGGTGAAGGGCTGAGAGCCAGGGGCGGACTGCCGCGGGGATCCCCGGTGAAGCTCGGCGGTCGCT
>JBKDZQ010000788.1:0-5030 GCA_047971325.1 Parahaliea sp. | reverse complement strand
GCTGGTGGTACCGGGCTCCGGCGAGGTCAAGGCACAGGCCGAGGCCGAGGGGCTGGACCGTATTTTCGTCGATGCGGGCATGGAGTGGCGCGAGCCCGGCTGTTCCATGTGCCTGGCCATGAACGCCGACAAACTCGGGGCGGGGGAGCACTGCGCTTCCACCTCCAACCGCAATTTCGAGGGGCGCCAGGGCTTCGGTGGCCGCACCCATCTGGTGAGCCCGGCGATGGCGGCGGCGGCGGCGGTGGCTGGCCACTTTGTCGATGTGCGCCACTTTGCAGAGGATGTATAAATGAAGAGCTTTACCGTGCACCAGGGCCTGGCGGGACCGATGGACAGGGCCAACGTCGATACCGACCTGATCATCCCCAAGCAGTTCCTGAAGTCCATCAAGCGTTCGGGCTTTGGCCCCAACCTGTTTGACGAGTTGCGCTACCTGGACGAGGGCCAGCCCGGGCAGGATCACCGCCAGCGTCCGCTGAACCCGGACTTTCCCCTGAACCAGCCGCGTTACGCCGGCGTCTCGGTGCTGCTGGCGCGGGAGAATTTTGGCTGCGGTTCCAGTCGCGAGCACGCCCCCTGGGCGCTGGACGATTACGGCATCCGTTGTGTGATCGCCCCGAGTTTTGCCGACATCTTCTTCAACAACTGCTTCAAGAACGGCCTGCTGCCGATCGCCCTGCCGGCGGACACGGTCGACGGGCTGTTCCAGGCGATGTACACGCAGGAGGGCTATGCCCTGACCATCGATCTGCCGGAGCAGGTGGTCCGCACCCCGGCGGGGGAGAGCATTCCCTTTGAAGTGGAGCCTTTCCGCAAGCACTGCCTGCTGTACGGCCTCGACGATATCGGCCTGACCCTGGAGAGCGCCGATGCCATCCGCGCCTTCGAGCAGCAGCATCGGGCCCGGGCACCCTGGCTGTTCGGCAGCATTACCGGCGCCTGAAGGGTGCGCAAGGCACAGCAACGAAACGGAAGCACAGCGTGAGCAAACAGATCCTTATTCTTCCCGGCGACCACATTGGCCCGGAAATCATGACCGAGGCAGTGCGCGTGCTGGAGGCGGTAAACAGCCGTTTCCGGCTGGATCTGCAGCTGGAACAGGGCCTGTTGGGCGGCGCGGCGCTGGATGCCACCGGAGTGCCCCTGCCACCGGAGACCCTGGGCAAGGCGCGCCAGGCCGACGCCATTTTGCTGGGCGCGGTGGGTGGCCCCGAGTGGGATGGGGTGGAGGCGAAGCTGCGGCCGGAGAAAGGGCTGCTGGGCCTGCGCTCGGCGCTGGAGCTGTTTGGCAACCTGCGGCCGGCCCTGCTGTACCCGCAACTGGCGGCGGCTTCCAGCCTCAAGCCCGAGCTGGTGGCGGGGCTGGACATCCTGATCGTGCGCGAACTCACCGGCGGCATCTATTTCGGTGAGCCCCGGGGCATCCGCACCCTGGAGAACGGCGAGCGCCAGGGCTACAACACCTACGTGTACAGCGAATCGGAAATCCGCCGCATCGGCCACCTGGCCTTCAAGCTGGCGCGCAGTCGCAGCCGGCGGGTGTGTTCGGTGGACAAGGCCAATGTGCTGGAAGTCACGGTGCTGTGGCGGGAGGTGATGAGCGAACTGGCGCAGGACTACCCGGATGTGGAGCTGTCCCACATGTACGTGGACAACGCCGCCATGCAACTGGTGCGCGCGCCCAAGCAGTTCGACGTGCTGGTGACGGGCAACATGTTTGGCGATATCCTGTCCGACGCGGCGGCCATGCTCACTGGTTCCATCGGCATGCTGCCCTCTGCCTCACTCGACAGGGACGGTCGTGGCATGTACGAACCCTGCCACGGCTCGGCACCCGATATTGCCGGCCAGGGTATTGCCAATCCCCTGGCCACCATCCTGTCGGTGGCGATGATGCTGCGCTACACCTTGAAAGTGCCGGAAGCGGCGAACGCCATCGAGCAGGCGGTGAGCGCGGTGCTGGACCAGGGACTGCGCACGGCGGATATCTGCGCCGCGGGCGACACCTGGGTATCCACGGTGGGGATGGGTGACGCGGTCCTGCAGGCCCTGCAGTCCTGAACACACAACCCGGCTCTGGCCGACAACTCCCGCTAACGGAAAGATCAACGGAAAGGACAATGGCTGATTTATACGATGTAGCCGTCGTCGGTGCCACCGGTGCCGTCGGCGAAACCATGATCGAGATTCTCGAGCAGCGCAATTTCCCGGTGCGCAATCTCTACCTGCTGGCCTCCAGCCGCTCGGCGGGCAAGACCATCAAGTTCAGGGGTAAATCGGTGCCGGTGACGGACCTGGCGGAGTTCGACTTCAGCCGGGCGCAGATCGGCCTGTTCTCCGCCGGTGGCAGCATTTCCGCGGAATATGCGCCAAAGGCCGCCGCCGCGGGCTGTGTGGTGATCGATAACACCTCGCACTTTCGCCGCGACGAGGATATCCCGCTGGTGGTGCCGGAGGTGAACCCGCAGGCGCTGGACCAGTACCGCAAACGCAACATTATCGCCAACCCCAACTGCTCTACCATTCAGATGCTGGTGGCGCTCAAGCCCATCTACGATGCCGCCGGTATCGAGCGCATCAACGTGGCCACCTACCAGGCGGTGTCCGGCACCGGCAAGGAGGCCATCGAGGAACTGGCGGGACAGACCGCGCGCCTGCTCAACGGCCAGAGCGCGGACTGCGAGGTCTACCCCAAGCAGATCGCCTTCAACGTGCTGCCGCACATCGACATCTTCCAGGACAACGGCTACACCCGCGAAGAGATGAAAATGGTGTGGGAAACCCGCAAGATCTTCGGCGACGACAGCATCCAGGTGAACCCGACCTGCGTGCGCATCCCGGTGTTCTTCGGTCATTCCGAGGCGGTGCACATCGAAACCCGAGACAAGATCAGTGTCGAGCGGGTGCGCGAGCTGCTGGCCAGCGCTCCCGGGGTGAGCCTGATCGACGAGCGCGCCGACGGCGGCTATCCCACGCCGGTGACCGAGGCCGCGGGCCAGGACCCGGTATTTGTCGGTCGCATTCGCGAGGATATTTCCCATCCCCGCGGCATCGACCTGTGGGTGGTGTCCGATAATGTACGCAAGGGCGCGGCACTCAATAGCGTGCAAATAGCCGAGAACCTGATAGAAAAGTACCTTTAACCCAAACAATTATTGATTAAACAGGGGCTTGTCGACATACTGGATTGCAATCAGGTCGCTGCGGGTGCCGGGAAGTATCCGTGCAACGGCCTGATTGTTCACCACGAGACCTGTGGGGCAGGTTGATCGGTCTTGGATTTCCTGGGCGTGGTGGTGAGTGCCTCCGCAATGCGGGTGTAGGGGATGCCGGCTTGAAAGGGCAGGTGCACAATAACAGGCGTGGGTATGGCTAGGAAGCAGAAATTAGCAGCGGTTTTGTTCTCCCTGGGCTGTCTCCAGTCCGGGTCCATCTGGGCGCTGGGTCTGGGCGACATTACTCTGGAGTCATTTCTGAACGAGCCTCTGAAGGCAAGGGTCGATCTGCTCAATACACAGGGACTGCTTGAGGATCAGATTCGGGTACGGCTGGCGACGAGCGACGATTTCGACCGCATGGGCGTGGATCGCGCCTACTTTCTCACCGGTATCAAATTCGAAGTGCAGGTGAGCGACAAGGGCACTGGACATATCATTCTGAGCTCCGAGGATCCGGTGCTCGAACCTTATCTCGACCTGATTATCGAAACCCGCTGGCCCAATGGCCGCCTGCTGCGTGAGTACGTGGTGCTGGTGGATCCCCCCGCGTTTGACGACGGTGCCACGGTAGTGTCGGCAAGCCAGCGTATCGAGCAGGTGGAAGGCATTCCGGACCCGACAAAAAAAAACAGTGAAGACGACGAAGAGGGTGGTGATGGGCGTGGCCGCATCGAAGTAGGGCGCCAGTCCGATCTTGCCGCCGGGAACATGCCCCGGCGCCAGTTCGGCGCCGACGCCACGGGCCAGCCGGCACCGGGTTCACGCTACCTGGTGCCCCGCGACGAGACCCTGTGGCGCATCGCCCAGCAGGCCCGGCCCGAGGGCACATCGGTGCACCAGACCATGCTGGATATCCAGCGCCTGAACCCCGACGCCTTCATCGACGGCAATATCAACCGCCTCAAGGCGGGTTATGTCATCTATCTGCCCGCCGAGGGCGATATCAGCTCCGCCGACATGACGCAGGCTCTGGCGGCGATCCGGCAGCAGAACCAGGACTGGCGGGAGGGGCGCGCCTCCTCCAGCGCCAGTGCGGATGCCGGCACCGGCGTCACCAGCGGGGGGCCGTCCCTGCGTATCTCGGCGGACGAAGAAGGTGCCGATGGTGGCTCACCGGCCCTAACCGACAGCGCGACCCTGGAACGACTGGAACAATCCACACTGGAAAATACCGAGCTGCAGGCGCGGGTGGAGGCGCTGGGCGAGCAGGTCCGCACCCTGGAAAACATTGTCTCGGTAAAGGATGAGCAGATCGCCGCCCTGCAGCGCGCCCTGCGCGAGGCCGGTATCGCGGCACCGGGCAATACCGGCCTGGGTGGTACCGCCGCCGGGGTTGACAAGGACAGCACCGGGTCCGCTGCCGGCAGGCAACTGGCCGCTGCCGACAGCGGGGCAAAGCCCCCGGCGACAGCAGTCGATGGCCCGGACAAGCCCGAGGCGGTAAAACCAGCACCCAGGCCGGCGGCGAAACCCGCCGCGTCATCCCCCGAAAGCCTGCTGGACAAGTGGCTGTATCCGGGGCTGGGCGTATTGGCGGCCCTGTTGGCGGGCGGTGTGCTGGTCTGGCGCCGTCGCCAGTCCGAAGCTGACGCCAGCGACGAGGACAGCGACGTGTTCGCGGGGGTGGAGCTGAACCGGCGGGACATCCAGCTCGATGATGAGCCCGGCGGCGACACCGGTCGCGACCATGCCGAGCTGCCTGCCTCCCGCGGCTACGGGCAGCGCAAACACGACGAATACGCCTCCGACATCGATACCGGCGACGCCCTCGCCGAAGCCGATATCTATATTGCCTACGGGCGCTATCCG
>JBKDZQ010000787.1:0-4414 GCA_047971325.1 Parahaliea sp. | reverse complement strand
GGAACATCGTGTTTCACCCGAAAACGGATGTCAGCGGCCTCGTCCATGAAACGGTCGCGCACTGTCTGTCGGTCTGCTGTGCGCAGCGAGATGGTCTTTTGTCGCGGTCTTGGTTCTGGATTCTGATCCGGCGGTGATGATTGCCGTGCCCGACGTCACCGCGTTGGAAGATGATAAGGCCGGGCTTGATCTGCTCTTTGTCGAGGATGAAACCCATTTCTCCGCTTCCCACTGTGCAGAAACCGTGCAGATTGGCGGCGTAAGTGGTTGATTTGCCGTAGCTGTGTAGGTTCTGTGTGGGATATAGTAGCAAAAAATGTTGTTTAATTATAGTGGTTTGTTATGATCCCTTCACCCGCTCGTTGTACTGGTTGAAGGCTTCGTTGCGGCTGCGGATGATGCCCCAGCAGTCACGGATCACGCGCTCGGGCTTGTCGGTGATCTCGTAGGTGAAGGTGATGGTGTGGCCGGGGCGCACCGGCCCGAACCACTCCAGATCCTCCACCCCCATGCCGGCACCGTTGCGCCGGCCGTCCTGCACGCCACGGGCGAAGCGTTCCATGTACTCCACCATCAGGCGCATCCAGGTGGCAGTGATGTGCCAGCCGGAGGCCACCAGGCCCCGGTGCGCGGTGTAGCAAGCCGCATCCGGATCCGTGTGATAGATCTCGGGCGCGTAGCGCTGGCCGAACTCGATGATCTCCAGCTCGCTGAAGGTGTGGGAGCCAAATACATGGAACTCACCCACCGGGATATCTTCCCACCAGCGGCTGCGAATATAGGGTTTACGCGACACCGTTTTTCTCCCCCTGCTCCCCGTGGGCGACCAGCATGACCGCTGTCAGTTCGACAACCGGCTTGCCGTCCTGGTTGTCGACCTGGATTTCCAGCTGCGTGAGGCCGCAGCCGCTTTGCCGGGATATCGGCTCGCCACCGCTGACCGCCACCCTGCCGCGCAGGGTATCTCCGGCGAAAACCGGGATTTTCCAGCGCAGGGACGGTACCGAATCGATACCCAGCACCGGCACACCCTGCTCCTTGAGGGCATCGGTGAGCAGACGCATCATCAGCGCGGTGACCTGCCAGCCGCTGGCGCACAGGCCGCCGAAAATGGAGTTCTCGGCAGCGGCGCTGTCCAGGTGGTAGGGCTGGGGGTCGAACTCGGCGGCGAAGGCGATAATCGCCTCCCGGTCCAGGGTGAGCTGGCCAGTGGCGAAGCTCTCCCCGGGCTGCAGATGGCTCCAGTAGCGGGTCATGACAGATCCTGTGTGGCGGCGCTGGCAGCAGCCCATGATGCGCGGACTGCCGGCGCTCACTTAAACCAGGGGGTGGGGGGGCGTCCAGCTGCTGCCGAGACAGAGCGCAAGAGCATCAAGCCGATGACGGCGGGGTACAGACGGATAATATCCGCTCAGCCCACCAGTCAGCGGCTGCACCGTGGAGTGATGAAGCGATACTGTCCGATACCACGGCCTGGCGGGGAGAGCATCAGCCACTTCCTGCGCCCGCCTCGACCACGGGCAGGCACTGTCGCAGGCCTGAAAAACTGGTTAAGGACTAGACAAAAAGCGAACGCTGACTGCCTTGGGAACATGTCCCTCAATGAGACAAAACCCCTCCTATGAGAAAACGCAAAAAAGCCCGCATCTGGCGGGCTTCTAAGCTACTGATTTTAAATAGTTTTTGGTGGGCCGTGATGGATTCGAACCATCGACCAATTGGTTAAAAGCCAACTGCTCTACCACTGAGCTAACGGCCCTTGAAGGGGTGATTTCTGGTTGTGCCGGGGACATCACCGCAAACGAGGTGCGTATGGTACTGATTCAGGAAGAAAAAACAAGACAATTTGCCAACGGATGTGCAAATCAACCGACGCTTTGTCACCGGCACGCAATGGCGACAGCACCGGAGCATCAACGGTATCGCGTCGGGTCGGGTACGCCGGCGTCGGCAAAACCCTGTCGGCGCAAGCGGCAACTGTCGCAACGGCCGCAAGCCAGGCCCTCATCACTGGCCTGGTAGCACGACACGGTACCGGCGTAGTCGACCCCCAGGGCCAGCCCAGCGGCGATGATCTGGTCCTTGCCCAGGTCCATCAGCGGCGCGTGGATGCTCAGCCTGTTACCCTCCACGCCCGCCCTGGTGGCGAGATTGGCCAGGGCTTCAAAGGCGGTGATAAATTCCGGGCGGCAGTCGGGGTAACCGGAGTAGTCCACGGCGTTGACACCGATGAAGATGTCCTGGGCGCCCAGCACTTCCGCCCAGCCCAGGGCAATGGCGAGGAATACGGTGTTGCGCGCCGGCACGTAGGTCACCGGGATGCCGGTGGTCGCCGTTTCCGGCACCGCAATGGCAGGGTCGGTCAGGGCCGAGCCGCCGATGCCGTCCAGGTTAAGGCACACCACCTTGTGCTCCACGTCCCCCAGGGCGGCGGACACCCGCGCCGCCGCCAGCAGTTCCGCCCGGTGGCGCTGGCCGTAGTCGAAACTCAGGGTGTAGCAGCGGTAGCCCCGGGTGCGGGCCATGGCCAGCACCGTGGTGGAATCGAGACCACCGGACACCAGCACTACCGCACGTTTTGCCTCCGCCACCCTCAGTGCCCCGGCTCGTCGTTCCAGAGGTATTTGTGCAACTGCAATTGCATGCGCACCGGCAGATTGTCCGCCAGTATCCACTCGGCCAGTTGCCTACCTGCCAGCGCGCCGTGGCTGGGCGAGAACAGTACATCCGACACCCGCTCCGCCAGCCGGTACTGGTCCAGTTTGAAGCGGGCCCACTCATAATCAGTGCGGTCGCAAATGACGAACTTCACCTGATCGGCGGGGTTCAAGTGGGCGATGTTGCGGTAGTCGTTACGCTGCGCCTCTCCCGAGGCCGGCGTCTTCAGGTCCAGCACCTTGACCACCCGCGCATCGACCTCCGCCACCGACAGAGCGCCGCTGGTTTCCAGCGATACCTCATAGCCGGCATCACAAAGCTGCACGAGCAGGGGCAGGCAGCTGGGCTGGGCCAGGGGCTCACCCCCGGTCACGGTGACATACCGCGGCTGGTACGCCGCCACCCGCCCGACAATGGTGTCCAGGCTCATGCTGTTGCCACCACTGAAGGCGTAGGCGGTGTCGCAGTAGACACAGCGCAGGGGGCAGCCGGTCAGGCGCACGAACACCGTGGGCAGGCCCACGGTGCGGGCCTCGCCCTGCAGGGAATAGAAAATCTCGGTGATGCGCAGCGCCGCCACCGCGGGTGCGGGAAGGGCGGTATCGCTGATCGGCAGCGGATGGCTCATAGCGATGCTACTGAAGCGATCAGTAGTTCTCGTCGATAAAGTCCTTGGCCAGGCGGGCGGCGGCACTGTTGCTCTTGCCGTAGTCCTTGACCACGCGGTCCAGGTACTCCCGCGCCTTCTCGCGGTTGCCCTTCATGTAGTGCACACGGCCCAGCTTGTAGAGGGCATCGGGAACCTTGGCGTTATCCGGGTATTCCTCCAGCAGCAGGGTGAAGGCCTGCCGCGAGGCTTCCAGATCCGGCGGCTGGACCACCAGGTACAGCTCCCCCAGCCAGTAGTGCGCGTTGGGCGCGTAGCGACCGGAGGGGAACTGGCGCAGGAAAGCCTTGAAGGCGCTCACTGCCTGGTCAAATTGCTGGCTGCGCACCTGCGCGTAGGCCTCGCGATAGGCGGCGGCCTCACCAGGCTGTTCCTTGATCCGGGGTGAGCCGATACTGGCGGCAACGGTATCGTCGGCCGAAGCGGAACCCGCCGCCACCGCCAGACCGCCGCCCGCGGCGGGCACTTCACCACCGGTACTGAGGGCGCTGACCCGGCGATCGAGATCCACATAGCGCTCCAGACTTTGGTCCTTGAGGGTGCGCAATTCGTACCCCTGCTCTTCCACCAGACCGTTGAGGCGCATGACTTCCTGCTGCAACTGCTGGACCTGCAACAGCAACTGGCCCAGGTTGTTGCCGGTACCTGCCACAGGTACAGCGGCGTAGCCCGGCGACACGGTCATGTCCTGACTCTGGTCGCTGCCATCACCCGCCGGAGCGCTGTTGACGCCGTAGCTGATTGCCGGGTAGGAGCGCGCCGGCTGAACGCCGTAGGGATCGTTCACTGGCGCTGCGGGAGTCGCCGGGGTCGGCGCGACCACCGCTCCACCGCTGCGAGGAGCCTCCTGGGCCCGGCGCTCGGCTTCAACGTCAATATAACTCTGGGCCTGAGCCGCCAGACAGAACGGACCGGCCACAAGGGCCAGCCCGCTGACGGCAAGCAGTCTGCTCACGCTGTACATCGGCTTTCCGTGTCGTTTACTTCAGCTCTACGCGGCGGTTCTGGGACCAGTTGGCCTCACCGGAACCGTAGGCTACCGGCTGCTCTTCACCGTAGCTGACGGTCTCGATGAGGTAGCTGGCGACA
>JBKDZQ010000786.1:0-2104 GCA_047971325.1 Parahaliea sp. | reverse complement strand
GAGTACGTTCATCTGGTTCCGTATGTGGAAAATGAAGATGAGGTGTTTTTGAAAACAATCATACCCAGCAGAAAATTTACCAAGTTGTACCTTGGAGGTGGATCATGAGCAAAGGTAAGTTATCTAAAGAAGAGAAAGTTCTACTTGAGGCCGTAGAGGTTGGCGAATTTGAGTCAGTATTAACTGAATCTCGAAAAAAGGAATTGGAAGCTATTGCCAGCAACACATTTAAAAAAGATAAGAGAATAAATATTCGGATCTCAAACAGGGATTTAACTGCGATCCAGTCAAGGGCTTCGGAAGAAGGTATTCCGTATCAAACCTTTGTATCGAGCAACATTCATAAATACATTTCTGGCTCTCTGCAAGATCTCACAGCTAACAAGCAAATGCAGCCGACGCAAAAAACGCGTGGCTGATTTGGGCGTTATGCCTCAGGAGGAACCGTCTCGTGAAGTTTGGATACACCATCGTCTATGTTCCTGATGTTTCTGCATCATTGACTTTCTTTACTCAGGCGTTTGGTCTTGAGCGTCGGTTCCTTCATGAGTCTGGAGACTATGGTGAGCTTGAAACAGGGCAAACTACCCTTGCCTTTGCTTCACACAGCCTAGGCGAGATGAATTTCCCGGTCGGCCATATAGAGGCACATTCATCTGCTAAGCCCTTGGGTGTTGAAGTAGCCTTGGTCACTGATGATGTAGTCTTGGCGCATCAGCGAGCACTCTCAGCAGGAGCCAATCAATTGGCTGCGCCGAGCACCAAGCCTTGGGGTCAAACCGTGTCATATGTCCGCTGCCCCGATGGCACACTCGTTGAACTTTGCACTCCCGTGGGTTCATGAGGTTGAGGCATAACAGAAACAGATAAGGATAGGCCGAGCGCGCCGACATCGTGTGCGTGTGCCACCTGTCAGAATACCGCAGCCTGCCCCCTGCCATATTGTGTCCCGTCTGGCTGATGAGGGCCGGTATATTGCCTCGGAGTGGAGCTTTTGCCGGGTGTTGCGCGATGCCGGTCAGGTCAACCGCTGTGGCGCGGAGGAGCATGCCAGCGTTCTGATCAGTAAAGCCTGTCTGGCGGAAGGCGTTCGTCGCGGCCAGCTGGCCCTGCACGCGGATAACGGGAGCCCGATCCCTGCCCCAGGGCCAGCGGCGTCACCGGCACCGGGGCGCGTTGGAGAAACTCCACGCTGGCGTCGTCCAACAGGGGAGTCAAGGCCTTGGCGTCTTCATCGAAGCGCTGGCGCAGGCGTGCACTGGAGGGCGAATGTCTGAGGCCCATGGTGGCTTTGAAAAACGCATCGTTGCGCGCCCCTTCAGCGGCCTCGAAATCACTTTTACCCAGGCACATCAGCCCCAGATAGGTGCGAATGAATTCGATGGTGGGGATGCCGTGCCGCTTGGTGATCGTGCGGGCGGTTTTGCGAAGGGAGGTCTGCTGATTGAGGCAGTGGCCGACCAGCGCCAGACCACCGTGATTTCGCTGCGGGATTGCTCAAGATGGAAGGTGCACCTGGCCATGAAAATTCACTGCCTGGGTGAAGAAGGATGGGGCTTTTGGCTGAGCCGGCACGGCCGTCCGGCCAAGCGGGTCATGCCAGCCCGGGAGATGCTTCCCGGCGTTTTACATTTTTTTCCGTACCTGGGCGAGTGCCTGCAACTCGCCACCGGCATAGTGGTCAGCCAGCTCGACAAAATCCCGTACGGAGATGCGCCCGCCTTTTTTTGCCAGCGCGGTAGCCACATCGTCCAGGCTGGCGCTGTCTTCGGTCCGGTTCCTGATTTCCCGATCGACCGCGTACATCAGCGCCGCGGCGCGGGCGGTGGTGGCGCCGGATGAGTCGCCGGTGAACAGTTTGTCGGACTCCTCGCCCCAGCGCGACAGGCGCGCAATGGCTTGCTGGTAGCGCTCCTGGCTGACCCCCCCCGAGCGGCGCAGAATCTCCACCGCGTAGTACTCGGCAATGCCCTCCACAATCCAGTCGCTGTGGCGGGTGCCGTGAATGGAGGTGCCCACGTGCACCAGCTCGTGAATCAGGCTGCTGGTGCGGTTACCGCTGATCAGCGGGCGGTCGCCGTGCATGAACAGGGAGTTGGGCGCC
>JBKDZQ010000785.1:0-4189 GCA_047971325.1 Parahaliea sp. | reverse complement strand
CATCGGGTCGTGGTTGTCCCACAGGCCGCCGGCATCGCGAAAGGTGGCAATGCCCGAGGCGGCGGAGGTGCCGGCGCCGGTGAGAATGACGATCTGGTCGATGGCGCGCTGACGGTAGTAGAGCATGGAGGAATCCCGTATTACTCACAAATCAGAAATATTGGCTACATCAGGATCAGGTTTTTGTGCCTCCCAACAGGGGCCGTACAGGATGCAGCCCGGGTGGCTGCCATTGTAACCCGGGTGGCAAGGCCGGACTCAGCCTGGCTCATCCACATCCAGCGACAGCAGCCGACCGAGGCCGGTGAAGTACAGGGCACAGCGCAGCGGTTCCGGGCCCAGTGCGGCCAGCGCCGCCCGGTAGCCCAGCAACTGCTCGCGATAACGCGCCGCTTCCACCGCCAGGAAGCTCTCCAGCGCCTCGCCCGCGGCGGGCAGGCTGGATTTGTAATCCACCACCCAGCGCTCCCCGCTCCGGGCGTCGACAAAACAGCGGTCGATGACGATATCGCGCACCACGCCCGCCTCGTCCACCCGGGTCAGGGGCAGTTCGCAGGCGCTGTCGCGGTGATCCGAGCGCAGCAGCCAGCGCCCGGCCTCGGTATCGGCCAGGGTGGTGGCCAGTGCCGCCAGCACACGTTGCAGACCCTGCTCCAGCGCCTCGCCCTGCAGGCCGAGATGGGCCTGCAGCGAGCGGCCGAGCTCGGTTGCCTCCGGCCCCGGCGCAGCGGGCAGCTCCGCGCGCTGTGCCAGCTGTTCCAGCAGGGCGTGGATGGTCGTGCCCACGTGGCGGTCCAGCCGGTTGCCGGCGGCAGGCGGCATATTGCGACCCGCCGTCTCCCCCGGCGCCGGGGCGGCGGTTGCCGGTGCCGAGGCGGGCAGTCGCGGCTGGCGCAGCAAACGGCCAAAGGCAGGCTTGCCGTCTGGCGCATTCTCCTCCCCAGTTTCGGCAACGCGCTGGTGCTCGAGCGCCGTCACCACCGCCGGCCAGATGGTCGCCAGCAGACTGTGCTCCCCCGGCGCCTTGAGTTCACCGGTGTTGTCGTCGTCCTTGAGGGTGGCGGTCAACACCAGACGGCGCACAGCGCGGGTGGCGCCCACGTAGAGCAGGCGGGTATTTTCCAGCAGGCGCTTGCGCCGGCGCCGGCTGGCCAGGTAGTTGTACAGGCCCGGCTCACCGGGCGCGCTGTGATCGTCTGCGGCCAGCAGGAAGCCGCCGCCCTCTCCCGGCGCTCCAACTTCATCCCACAGCAGCAGGGCACGCTCGTCGCCGGCGGTGCCCCGGGCCAGGGCCGGGATGAACACCTGGTCGAACTCCAGGCCCTTGGCCTTGTGCAGGGTCATCACCTGCAGGCGCGCGCCGGTATCGGCGGCATCGACATACAAGCGCGCCAGCCGCTCCTCCAGCCAGGGCACGTCCAGCAGGCGGCCCTCCAGTTCGGCCGACTCCAGCAACTGAAAAAAACGCTCGGCATCGTGCAGGTTCTGCTGCGCCGGGACGCTGGCCGGGCCGCCAAGCCGCAGCCATAGCAGCTCCAGCCAGACCCGCTGGGACAGCCGGTCGCGGCGGGACT
This sequence comes from Parahaliea sp., assembly GCA_047971325.1. GTDB lineage: Bacteria > Pseudomonadota > Gammaproteobacteria > Pseudomonadales > Halieaceae > Parahaliea. The sequence continues at coordinate 2,615 of JBKDZQ010000785.1, read as the reverse complement.
CGGCCCACTGCAGCACCCGCCACAGGCGCTCAAGCAGCGCAGCTCCTGCTGTCGAAAGCTGGTCGCGCACCTGCCGGTATCCAGCGTATTCCAGCAGGTCGGCCCAATCATCGCCGGCACCGAAGAAAGCATGCAGGTCCGCCAGGGTCAGCCCGCACAAAGGGCCGCGCAGCAGGGCCGCCCAGGCCACCCGGTCGGCGCGATTGGCCAGCGCCCGCACCAGTGTCATCAGGTCCAGGATCACCGGAGAGTGGGACAGGCGGTCCATGTCCTGGGCGGCGAAGGCGATGCCGCGTCGGCGCAGGGCGCTGACAAAGGGCTGCAATTGCGGCCGGCTGCGCCCGAGCAGGGCGACGCTGCCCGCGGGGCTCTGCGCCAGCGCCACAGTGATTTGGTCACAGACAAATTCCACCTCTGTGGCAGCCGCCTGCTCGCCGCTGAACACCTGAAGACGTACTGCCTCTGCGGGACCGGGGGGTTTGACCGCCTGGGCAGGGCTGAATTTCACCTCGCCCCGGGCGCTGCTGTCTTGTGAGGGAAACACCTGCGAGAAGGTGCTGTTGACCCAGTCCACCACCCCGGCCTCGGAGCGGAAGTTGGCGCGCAATTCCAGGTAGCGCGGCAGCACACCATTGAACCCGCTCTCCCGCGCCCGCAAAAACAGGCTGACGTTGGCATCGCGAAAACCGTAAATGGACTGCATGCCGTCACCGACGATCAGGAAGGTGCGCGGCCGTTCCGGGTTGGCCTCGTTGTGCTCGGCCCAGCCCCGGGTCAGACGAGTGAGCAGTTCATACTGGGTGATGGCGGTGTCCTGGAACTCATCCACCAGGATGTGTTCGATGCGGTAGTCCAGGCGCAGGGCCAGGTCGGTGGGCTCATCCTCCGGCCCCAGCGCCTGCAGGGCGGACTGGGCCACCTGGCTGTGGTCCACCTGGCGGCGGCGCTCGAACACCAGCAGCAGTTGCGCCGCCAGCACCGGCAGCACATGGCTCAGGTGGACCACCAGGCGCCAGCTCGCGCTGTCCTCCCCCGGTGTCGGCAGCAGCACCGCCTCCAGCAGGGCCGGGCGTAGCTCGTCGCAATCGGCGGACAGTGTCGCCAGCAGCTCCTGCAGGCGCGCCTTCATCTCCGCGGGGCGGCCCTTACCGGCGGGAAAACCGTTGCGCTTGTCGACTCTGGAGCGCCACTTCTTGCCGTCGGCGGTCAGCAGCAACAGGCGCAGGGCGCGCCAGGCGCTCAGGTCTGCCGCCGCCCTGCCGGCCAGGGCCGGCTCCGGCTCGCCGAGCTGGCTGGCAGCGAAGCACTGGAGTTCGTGCAGTTCCCCCAGCCAGGGTCCGAGCCGGCGCCACAGGGTCTCCAGGGCCTCGCCGATCACCGCCTCCACCAAGCCTTGCACCGCGCGCTCCGCCGCCGCGGGCTCGGCGCCCACGCCGAGGGTGACCAGCCACTGCTCGCGCCGGGCCAGCAGGCTCTGGAACAAAGTGCCGAGGCGCTCCCAGTTGTTGTCGAAGTGCAGCATCAGGGCGCGCAGGTCATCGGCCACCGGATGGTTTGAGTCGAGCATGGAGAACAGCTCCGCCACCGCCTCGGCGTAGAGCGGGCCGGCGTCATCCACCGCCCCGAGCTGGGCACCGAAGGTACTGAGCACCGGCATCTGCCGGGTGAGGGCGGCGCAGAAGCCATCGATAGTGCGGATGCCCAGGCGCGCGCTGCTGGCCAGCAACTCCCATTCCCGCTGGGCGTCCAGGGCCAGCACCGCCTGTGCCAGTTCGCGGGTGCGCCGCTGGTGGTCACCGTCCGGGCACTGGTCCGTGGCGGCATCGCGCAGGGCCTGCAGCACCCGTTCGCGCATCTCCGCCGCCGCCTTGCGGGTGAAGGTAATGGCCAGTACCTGTTCCGGGCGCTCGACCCGGGCCAGCAGGGCCAGGAAGCGCTGGATCAGCAGCTCGGTCTTGCCCGAACCCGCCGGGGCACTGACACAGTAACTGTGCAGGGGGTCGAGGGCCTGGGCGCGCTCCCGGGCGTCAGCAATAACGATGTTCATGTGGCGCCCCCCCGCCCTGCTCTTGCACATTCCCTTCGGACTCTGTCACTTCGGCATCGCCAGCTTCTGCCATCGCATCGATCCTGCACAGGGCCTGCAAGCCACACCAGGTGCAGCTGTTGCCGTTGAGCGGATCGACCTCCGCCCGCCCCGCCACAAAGTCATCTGCCAGACCCTCCAGGGTCACCCGCCAGGCCGCCAGCAGGTCCGGCCAGTTGTCGATATCGGCCTTGCCCCGGGTGGCCTTGCCGATATCCGCACTCACACCAGCCACCACCTCGCTCCGCCCCAGGCCCCTGTAGGCGCAGGCGCGCGGACGCACCTGCGCAAAGGCCAGCGCCTGCACGGCCCCCTCGCTGACCACACCGTACAGCGGCAACTGCGGCAGCGAGGGGCGCTCACCCAGCCAGCTGCGCGGCTCGCTGCGACCGCTCTTGTAGTCGATGATCAGCAGCGAGCCATCGGCCAGTTGGTCGACCCGATCCACCTGCAGGCGCAGCGGCAACTTGCCCAGCACGGTCTCTACCCGCTGCTCCCTGGCCAGCACCCGGAAGTCCTCGCGCGCGCG
>JBKDZQ010000784.1:0-3857 GCA_047971325.1 Parahaliea sp. | reverse complement strand
AGAGATAGAGCCTGCCGGGCTGAACGAAGCGCTGTACTTCCGGCTTCAGCGTATCGCGCAGGCGCTGTGTATGCTGCTGGGACCAGCGAAAGCCCCGCCCCAGAAACAGCTTGTGACGACTGACCGGTATCTCTTCTGCGCGCAACTGATACAGCGGCAGACAGCGCATGTGGCGCTGATAACGCAGTACGCGCCAGGCCTGCCCCCCTCGCCACAATCCGAAAGCGAAGAAGGTTAGCCCGGTGGCTGTGGCAATCCCCGGCGGCATCATCAAGGCGCCGGGCGCCAGCCAGGCCAATGTGCCAGCAGCGAATGCTGTGGAGGTAGACCACAATTCCACAGGCGGTCGCAGCAGCGCCTCCATGGGGTGCGCGCTCATTGCTGAAGGCCTTCGCGGGTAATCAGGATCGGATAGCGATCGATGCCCAGCGCGCTGGCCAGATCATCAGCGGCGCCCAAGGTCATGGGCAATCCCTGCGCTGCTACTACCACCCGACGGACATCCTCGGCCGTGGCAGCCTGCACCAGCATACCCACGGCGCCCAGCGATTGGAGCGTAGCCCGATGATGCGCCAGCCATCGCAAGGACACCTCGTCAGATCCCACCAGAAAAAAAGGGCGCGGATTACCCTGCGCCAAACGCGCCATCACCGCGGGCGCTAACTGACGACCCGCGATGTCGCCGACCTGCAGTCCGGGTGACTGCACCGGCAGTAGGTTCCTGAGGTCTGCGGGCCCCAATGTGGATGCCGGCGCCAAGCTATTGGGCTTCTGCCCAGTAGCGCCGGCTACTGGCGGTTGGTTGGGCAACAGTGGCCTCAACAATGGCGCCAGCGGCCGGGTCTGGCCGCTGTCATAGATCACAGTCAGCTCTGCCAGTGCCGTTGGAGCCAGCGTCAGGGACGCGAGTATCCCAAGCACAAGGTGCGGTCGAACCGGTTGCTTACAGCGCGCCACCAACCACCCCTTGCGGTTCATCGGTCAGTCGCAACCAGTGCGCCTGGACCCGCTGGCTGTAGCGCTCTGCGCGATGGGCATTGTTCGGGGCGTGATAACAACCGGCGCTGGGCAGCCAGTGATCGTGCGCTGCCAGACAATCGCGCAGCACTGCCGCGGCGACCCGCAGGTTGTGGTAGGGATCCAGCGCGGCCCAGCCCGAGCCCAGGACGCTCTGGTGGTAGCGCCAACTGATCTGCATCAGGCCAATATCGACGGACATCTCTGGACTGGCGAGCGTGTGTTGCAAGGCCTGCCAGGCTGCCTGACGTGACGGGTAGTAACGTCCCTTGCCGTTGATATTGAGCGTCCAGGGCCAGGGCCTGAACGCGCCGCCACTGAACGCGCTTTGCCCGCTCTCAGCCAGCGCCACGGCATACAGCAGCTTCGACGGCACCCCGGCTTCTTGCGCGACCTGCCGATACCCCGCCGGTACCGACTGTGTCTGCGCAGTCGCCGAACAACTGAACATGCCCAAAAGGCAGACAACGGTCGATGGGATGACCATCACCGCCCCCATCAAAAATGCAGCGCCGGCAAGGGTGCCAATCGCCCTTCCCGACGTACCACCAGTACCGGTAGCTGCTGCCCCTGTTGGCCCGTGTACGCAGTCACTTCGCCCAACGCGCCGGCGTCGATGTTCAGGGTCATTTTGTGCCCACTGACCCAAAGGGGATCGATCTGTTTCGAGGCCGCCCACTTGCGTATGTCATCTTCATCCCCGGCAGCGACATCGACCAGATACACATCGATACCGGCGAACTGCGTGATCTGGCTGACCAGGCGTTCCAGCACCGCATCACAGGTCGGGCACTGGGTATCCGCAAAAAACAACACCCGGTCGTCCGGGCGCCACACCCACTTTGCGGGTGTGACCTGATTCCCCCTGGCAGCAGCAAGGGCGTGAGGATCGATGAGTAAGCCGCCGGCGAACAGGCGCTGTTGGGCGTCGTCGTAAGCCCGCTGGAATGCCAGTATGCGTTCGGCATCATCGCGCATCATGACAGCCCATTGCTCGGCATAGCGTCGCCGCTCATCGTCATTGCGGGCATGAATACCCAGCACTTCGATGGGCGACAGCGTGGCGGGACTCACGCTGCCCCGTATGCCTTGCATCAGCGACTGGTACCGCTGCCACTCCGATGCGTCCAGTCCCCAGAGTTCGGCCCGCAAGGTCTTGGAATCGATCCGTTCCGTCGCCGACGTCTCAACGGACTGTTCGATCGATGACTTAAACGCAGCTGGATCGCGGGCTTGGCCCATGACTGGTATGGCGACGCAAAGACTGACTGCCAATGCGGCGCTGAACAGCCCCCGACAACACCTGGCGCAATGGCCGTTAACGATCATTACGGTTGACCTCTTGTTTGACTGTCTCGGAGAGGTCACGTTGGCGAATGCGGGCCCGCGTAGGGTCACACACGGGCACAGCGAGGCCCCTTCCAACCGCCGGTGCATATTCTGGGGATGGAGGACCGGCGGTCTGGGCGGCAGTGTCCGCTGGATGCTCAGCGGGTTTGTCCCCCGCCACCAGGGCCGCTACCAGAACAACGGCGAAGAGAAAGACGTCCATTACCGAACCTCTCCCATTGCCGCCGAATCAGGTGTTGCAGCGCAGCGTTCGAAGGCCAGCAGGCGGTGAACCGGATCCTGAACCAGATCAAACGCGGGGCCGACGATCAGCCCGATCACCGTTTGAAGGGGCATGGGCTCGAACCGGCGATGAACACCCGGCAGCGGCAGCTCGAGCATGGCTTTCACCTCATCCGGCATGACAGAGACCCCCGCCAGGCGATACCCGGAATCACGCAACAACCATTGCAAGGCCTCCCCGACGGTCTGTACGTCAATAGGAATGTCGATTGCGTTGGTCACGGCCAACAAATCCCGCTGCCCCTTGGTCGGCCCCGCGGCGAGAACGCTGTAGCGGCCAACCTGCGTCAGTGCGCCAAGATCCCTCTCGGTCGGCGCTGCGGCGAAGGCCACATCACTCACGGCGGTAAGGCTAAAGCAGCACAGCAGGCTCGGAAGGATGCGCGGTAGGCGTTGGTGTCTGGCAGAGAACATGTGCAGGCCTCGGGTATCATGATGGGCTTCATGATCACCACGCCACCGGCGGACGTGAATCACTTATCCAGGCAATACCTGTTGCGCTTGTTCGATGCCTCGCCTCGAGCCCGGTAACTAGCGACCTAAATACACCGCGCTGATCTGCTCGCGAACGTGGCCCAGCTCGCGACTGATGGTGAGGCGCGCCTGGTAGTCCTGTTTGCGCTGATCGATGCTTAACTGGTTTGCCGTCGGCCCTCCCGCCGCCGGACACGCCCACCCGGTTAGGTGTATGTAGCGAGCTTGGGCGTAGGCATGGCGCAGCCCATGGAGCTTGGACAAGCCCGCGTGTGTGGTGTGACGTTCATAGGTTCGCAGCTGCTGAATGTAGGTTTTTTGCGCTGGGATCAAGGAGCCGCTACCCGCCAATCGGCGTGAGCGCGTCAGTACATCGCGCTGCTCCTGGGTGAGCATCGGTATCACCCTCGCTTTGCCCCCTTTGGTCCAGGAGGCCTTCAAGCGAATATGATCGCCCTGATCCGCATAGACGGGCACAAACTTGATCGCTTCCTCGCGGCGCAAGCCAAACGCCCGCTGTAATTCCAGGCTCATGCGCACATGCGCATCCGGCACCGCGGACAGCGTCTTGTCATCAACGGTGACTGCCTTCGACGTGTTGCTGACGAATTGTCGATCGGGAATGCCGTAAAAGTCGTTGGATCGCGCGACGACATTGCGCCGATCCACCTTGGCGGCCCACCAGCGCAAGCAGTTCATGCGATTCTTGATGGTGCCGGCCGCCATCCCCTCGC
>JBKDZQ010000783.1:0-4733 GCA_047971325.1 Parahaliea sp. | reverse complement strand
CTCTGACGACAACCGGCTGGCCTGGCGTGAACTATTCTGATCTGCGCAGTTTTCTGGATGTGCTCGAACAACGCGGTGAACTCAAGCGAATTGCCGTCGAGGTGGACCCACACCTGGAGATGACCGAAATCGCCGACCGCACTCTGCGCGCCGGTGGCCCCGCCCTACTGTTTGAAAACCCCAGGGGATTCCATACACCGGTACTGGCAAATCTGTTTGGCACCGAGCAACGAGTAGCGCTGGGCATGGGAGCGGACAGCATCGAGGCCCTGCGTGAGATCGGTGAACTGCTGGCCTACCTGCGCCAGCCGGACCCACCCAGGGGCATGCGCGACGCCTGGGACAAGGCGCCGGTGCTCAGGCAGGTGCTGAACATGGCGCCCAGACTGGTGCGCAATCCGGCCTGCCAGTACCACGTCAAGGAAGGCGGGGCGGTTGACCTGCACCAGTTGCCGATCCAGACCTGCTGGCCACAGGATGCGGCGCCACTGGTGACCTGGCCGCTGGTGATCACCCGCGGACCGGAGAAAGAACGCCAGAACCTCGGCATCTACCGCATGCAGCTGATCGGCCGCAACAAACTGATCATGCGCTGGCTGTCTCACCGCGGTGGCGCCCTGGACTATCGCGACTGGCAATTGAAACATCCTGGCCAGCGCTACCCGGTGGCGGTAGCCCTGGGCGCCGACCCCGCCACTACGCTCGGTGCGGTGACGCCGGTGCCGGACACCCTGTCGGAATACGCTTTCGCCGGCCTGCTGCGGGGCGCCAAGACCGAGGTGGCGCAGTGCTACACGCCCCTGTGCCGGGAGCACGGCCTGCAGGTGCCGGCCAACGCCGAATTCATCCTGGAAGGCTATCTGGAACCGGGGGAGATGGCCGACGAGGGACCCTTTGGGGACCACACCGGCTACTACAACGAGGTGGAGCGCTTCCCGGTATTCACCGTGGAGGCCATCACCCACCGGGAGAGCCCCATCTACCACAGCACCTACACCGGCCGCCCGCCGGATGAGCCGGCGGTGCTGGGGCTGGCGCTGAACGAGGTGTTCGTGCCCATCCTGCGCAAGCAGTTCCCGGAGATCAGCGACTTCTACCTGCCCGCCGAGGGCTGCTCCTACCGCATGGCCATCGTCACCATGCGCAAGGAATACCCAGGCCATGCCAAACGGGTGATGCTGGGGGTGTGGTCCTTCCTGCGCCAGTTCATGTACACCAAGTTCGTGGTGGTCACCGACGACGACGTCAACGCCCGCGACTGGAAGGATGTGATCTGGGCCATCACTACCCGCATGGACCCGCGCCGGGACTGCACCTTCATCGACGATTCACCCATCGACTACCTGGACTTCGCCTCGCCGGTGTCGGGCCTGGGCTCCAAGCTCGGCATGGACGCCACCAACAAGTGGCCGGGGGAAACCGATCGCGAGTGGGGACGGCCGATTGTCATGGAGGCGGCGGTCAGGCAGCGGGTGGATGCGATCTGGGACGAACTGGGAATCCTCAGCCCCAAACCCTGAGCCGGCGGTTCAGAGCTTTTCCAGCAGTGGCAGGTGGGTGGCGCCACTCTCGTCAGGCAGGGGCAGGTCGGGCAGCCGCAGGGAGTGGCCCAGCGCCTGTTCGAAGTAGCGGGCGCCGAGGGAAAACTCCCCCTGCGCCCGCAGCAGCCGCCCCAGCTCCGCGCAGACCTCCGGACCGGGGTGGCTACGGTAGCTGCGCTCCAGATAGTCCCGCGCCTTGCCCCACAGCCGGTTGCGGGCCGACAGGCGGCCCAGGCTGAGCAGCAGGGAAGCCTCGTCGCTGTGCTCCACCAGCCAGTTTTCGGCCTGGGCCAGTTGCTGCTCCACGTCACCCCTGATCAACCCGTAGAGCCGTGCCAGTTCACTGTTCCAGCCCTGCCCGAGGGCACGCAGACAGGCCTGGTCCGCCGCCGCGTGGGCGCCGGTGCTCACCAGCAGCGCCACATAGGTGCGCAGCAGTTCTGCGTCGCGCCGCCAGGGGGCCGGCAGGCCACGCCAGAGCCCGGCGACGGCATCACCACCGGCGCGGGCGGCGCACTCCCGCAGGCGCTGCAAGTGCACGCTGCGCTCCAGCGCCTGTAACCCGGCCTCGGGCAGCACTTTGTGGCGCGCCAGTTCCGGTAACAGGGTGGCGAGATTGTCCCAGTCCTCCAGCCGGCGATAGACCTCGCTCAGCAACTCCAGCACATGGGGATGGCGGGCGGCATTACGCCGGGCCCGTTCGAGGGTGGCCAGGGCCTGCTCGTCCTGGCGGGCATCGAGCTGCATTTCGGCCTGGGTCAGCTCCACCGCGATGGTGGCCTGAGCGTCCACGCCTTCGGCGGCGCTCAGGTAGGCACGCATCTGTTCGCGCTCGCCGAGCCGGTAACTGGCACGGGCGGCAATCAGATAGTTGAGCAGGGGGGCGTCGCTGTAGCGGGCACCGCGCAGCAGCAAGGCACGGGATTTCTGCCAGTTGCCCTCGATAAAACTGATCAGACCACGGTTGGTGAGCTGTATCGACTGCCGCGCCTTGCGTGAGCCCATCCAGTGCAGCACGGAGCCGCGCCCACCCACCAGCCGGCGCAGCAGGTAGACCAGCAACAGCAGCCATACAGTGCCCAGCAGCCACAGTAACAGGCCGACCCACAGGCTGGTTTCCAGCGTGTACCGGCGGTAGGCGACCAGCACATAACCCGGGTCGGTCTCGACCAGCAGCGCCACCCCCAGGCCCAGCAGCAGGGCCAGCAACAGCAGCGCGAACAGTCGCCGCACGGCTCAGCTCCCGCTCTCGGGGGCGGGGGCGGGCTCGGAAACCGTGTCATCACCTGCCACCAGGACCTGGTCCAGCACCCGCAGGGTCTCGGCAATATCCGGCAGGTCCACCGTGACCACCTGCTCCGCCAATCGGGCGATTTCACTGTCCATGGAGCGGGCGCCGGCGCTGTCGACATCAAAGAACTGTGCGACCCAGTGGCGCGAGCGCTGCAGGCTGTCGCCGTACAGCCGCGCGTTGCCGGACAGCAGGGCCACCTGGGCCTGCTCCAGCAGCATGCACAGGTTCTGGCGCACCAGGTTTTCCCACTGGGGCTCCATTACCGCCTGCGCCGGCAGCTCCCGGCGACGGATGACAATATAGGAAGACAGCTTGTGCAGCGCCGCGTCCAGCCCCTGGCGCAATCTCTCCCGCCAATCCTGCGGGGGCGCTGACGGCGAGGGTACCGGCGCCGCTTCGGGCACCGACGGCTGGTGGATCATCGCCAGCACCTGGGCCTGTTCCTGCAGGGCCGACAGGCGCAGGTAAAGTCCTTCGATATCCCGTTCGGGCAGCGCCCGCAGGGCGGCGAGGTCGGCGGCGATGGCCGCGCGCACCGGGTGCAGATGCGCACTGTCCACCTGCTGCAGCACCCCGTCGGCACTGCGCAGCAGGGCCTGGGTGGTGGCGGTATCGCCGCTCATCACCAGGCGCTGGCTGGCCAGGCGCAGCAGGTGCTCGGCTTCCGCCAGCAACCAGCCCTCTCGATCGGCGGCGGTGAAGCGGGCAATTTCCTCGCTCTGGGCCTGCACCCGGCGCTCGGCAGCCCCGACCCGCTCCGCCAGTTGCCGCAGTTGCCCGGCCTGCTGTTCCAGCCGGGGCTCGACGGCGGCCAGGCCATCGCGCAGTTCGCCCTGCAGGCGCTGGCCCAGGCCCTCACTCAACTGCTGCATCTGCCGGCGCCGCTGCTCCACGCCGTCCTGTTCACGCGCGGCGGCGGCTTCAAGTTGCGCCAGGCGCTCCCGCAGGCCGGCCTCCCGCCGCTGGGCCTCCAGCACCACCCAGCCGCTGGCCGCCGCCAGGGCCAGCACCAGCAGCAACGCCAGGGTGGCGAGCAGGGGGAAATTGCGGCGCGGTTTTGGCGGCGCAGGCTCGGGCGGCGGCGCAGTCAATACCGCTGCCTCGGCACCTTCCGCGGTATCAGAGTGTGTGCTGTTTGAGTCCCGGGTGTCGCTCACTCGTGATCTCCAGAATCTCGCTGCCACTGCGCCAGGGCGGCGAGCATGGCGCCGTCGGAGGCGTTGGCCGCCACCCGCACCCGGCTGAAGCCCGCCGCCATGGCCTGCTCCGCCACCCGCGGTGACGGCACCAGCAGGGTCGTGCGACCCCATTTATCCATTTCCGCCTGGCCAAGCAACGCCAGCAGGCCGGTCAGCCCTTCGCCACTGCTGATCATGATCACCTCCACCTGCCAGGCCGCCAGCCGCGTGGCCAGCTCGCCCGCCGGCAGGTGCAGGGCCTGCCGGCGATAGCAGACCAGCTGGCTGGCGCGGGCGCCACGACGCAGCAGTTCCTCGCGCAGCAGCTCGCGTCCGCCCTGGCCTTTCACAATCAGCACGCGCTGGCCCTGTACCTCGCGCAGGGAGGGCAGCCGCAGCAGGCCCTCGCTGTTCATATCGTCGCCGGGCTGTAGCGCGTCGATGCCCCGCTCCGCCAGCGCCCGGGCGGTGCCGCTGCCCACCGCGTACCAGTGCAGGCCCAGCGGCCACTGGGGCCAGAAGTCCTCCAGCCAGGGCAGGGCGAAGCGCACGGCGTTGGTGCTGATGAAGATCACATGGCCGAAGCTGTCCAGCTCCTGCACCGCCGCGCGACCCGCCGGGTCCAGCGCCGCTAGCGGCCCCAGCGCCAGCAGCGGCAGCTGACGGGCGCGCAGGCCACGCTGCTCCAGGGCGACGAGCAGGTCATCGGCCTGACCCGAG
>JBKDZQ010000782.1:0-5334 GCA_047971325.1 Parahaliea sp. | reverse complement strand
GTGCCCGGGAGCGGCTTGCGGATCGAGTCGGTATCCACCAGCGAGCTGCCGGGCATGTTCGAGGTGCAGTTCGAGAATGGCCCGCTGGTCTACGCCACCCAGAAAGGTGATTTTTTCGTGGTGGGTGACCTGTTCAGCGTCGGCCCCAAGGGCTATGTCAACCTGGCGGAAAAGCGCCGCGACGCGGTGCGCCTGGAACGGCTGGCGGGGGTGGACCCCAAGGACATGATCATCTTCTCCGCCGAGGGCAAGCCCCGGACCCATATCACGGTATTCACCGACGTCACCTGTTTCTACTGCCAGAAACTGCACAAGGAAGTCCCCGAGCTCAACAAGCGCGGGGTGGAAGTGCGCTACCTCGCCTACCCGCGCGCCGGGCTGGGCTCGCCGGGCTTCCGCCAGCTGGCCAGTGCCTGGTGTGCCGACGATCGCCAGGCCACCCTCACCGCCCTGAAAAACCGCGAAACCGTGCCGGACAACGTCTGCCCGGGCAATCCGGTGGCCAGGGAGTACGCTCTGGGCCAGGAACTGGGGGTGCGCGGTACTCCGGCCATCGTGACCGAGACCGGCCAGATGATTCCCGGCTATCAGTCGGCGGATGAACTGATGGTGTCCCTGGGCCTGAAATAGGCCGTCCAGTGGCCAAAACTGGCGGCGGTGCCGGGCTGATTATCCGGCATTCGGCGCTATTGCCTCCGGGCGCGTTGACAGTCCCCGGTGGACTCAGTACTGTTTCCCACCTTTTTTGACAATCCCGCCGCCTGCAGGCGGCACCTCGACCGGATCATTCGACGTGGATACCCAGTTTCGGCGCATTCAGCGCCTGCCCCCCTATGTGTTCAACATCATTGGCGAGCTGAAACAGAAAGCCCGCGCGGCGGGGGAGGATGTGATCGACTTCGGCATGGGCAACCCCGACCAGCCCACGCCGGGCCATATTGTCGACAAGCTGGTGGAAACCGCCCGTCGTGGCGATACCCACCGCTACTCTCAGTCCAAGGGCATTCCCCGTCTGCGCAAGGCCATCTGTGACTGGTACCGGCGCCGCTACAATGTGGAGCTCAATCCCGAGACCGAGGCCATCGTGACCCTGGGTTCCAAGGAGGGGCTGGCGCACCTGGCGCTGGCCACCACCGGACCGGGGGATGCGGTGCTGGTGCCCAACCCCAGCTACCCGATTCATCCCTACGGCTTCGTGATTTCCGGCGCCGACATCCGCCATGTGCCCATGTGTGGCGAGCAGGAATTCTTCGAGGAGCTGGACAGCGCCATCCGCAACAGCTGGCCGCGGCCCAAGATGTTGGTGCTGAGTTTTCCCTCCAACCCCACCGGTCAGTGCGTGGAGCTGGATTTCTTTGAAAAAGTCATCGCCGTGGCCCGTGAGCATGGTATCTGGGTGGTGCAGGACCTGGCTTACGCAGACCTTTGTTTCGACGGCTACCAGGCGCCCTCCATCCTGCAGGTGGACGGTGCCCGCGAGGTAGCGGTCGAGTTCTTCAGCATGTCCAAGAGCTACAACATGCCCGGTTGGCGGGTCGGTTTCTGCTGCGGCAACAAGACGCTGATCGGCGCGTTGGCGCGCATCAAGTCTTATCTCGACTACGGCATGTTCACGCCCATCCAGGTGGCCGCCATCGCCGCGCTGGAAGGCGACCAGAGCTGCGTGTCGGAGATCGCCGCCATGTACCAGTCGCGCCGGGACGTGCTGTGCGCCGGTCTCAACTCCGCCGGCTGGCCAGTGGTACCGCCCAGGGCCACCATGTTCGTGTGGGCACAGCTGCCGGAGTTCTACCGCGAGTTGGGCTCCCTGGAATTCAGCAAGAAACTGCTGGAGCAGGCCCATGTGGCGGTGTCTCCCGGGGTTGGCTTTGGCGAATACGGCGAGGGCTACGTGCGTTTCGGCCTGATCGAGAACGAACATCGCACCCGTCAGGCCATTCGCAGCATTCGCCGCATGTTCAAGCAGGACGGGGCCATCGCAGGCTGAGTGCTGTGCAGTCATTACAATTGGGTAGGTATCGTTTGGTAGGTGTAGCGTGAAAGCTGTCAGAATCGGGATTTGCGGCCTGGGGACTGTGGGTGGCGGCACCTTCAATGTGCTGCGGGAAAATGCCTCCGAAATCGCCGCCCGGGCGCAGGCGCCGCTGGAGGTGGTGCTGGTGGGGACGCGCCGCGACAACCCCCACTGCGACCTGGCCGGCACCCGGGTCACCCGGGATATCTTCGAGGTCGCCAGCGACCCGGACGTGGATATCCTGGTGGAGCTGATCGGCGGCACCACGGTGGCCCGGGAGCTGGTGGAAACCGCCATTCGCAACGGCAAGCACATCGTCACCGCCAACAAGGCGCTGATCGCCGAGTACGGCAACGAGATTTTCGCCCTGGCGGCGGAGCACGGCGTGGCGGTGCGTTACGAGGCGGCGGTGGCGGGGGGCATTCCTATCATCAAGGTGCTGCGCGAGGGCCTGGCGGGCAACCGCATCGAGTGGCTGGCGGGTATCATCAACGGCACTGGCAACTTCATTCTCAGCGAGATGCGCGAGCACCGCCGCGAATTCGCCGACGTGCTGGCGGAGGCCCAGGCGCTGGGCTACGCCGAGGCCGACCCCACCTTCGACGTGGAGGGCATAGACGCCGCCCACAAGCTGGTGATTCTGGCTTCCCTGGCCTTTGGCATTCCCCTGCAGTTCGGCTCGGTCTACACCGAGGGTATCACCCGGGTGACGCCCCAGGACATGGATTATGCCGAGGAACTGGGCTACCGGGTCAAGCACCTGGGGGTGGCCAAGCAGAGCGCCTCCGGGGTGGAGCTGCGGGTGCATCCGACACTGATCCCCCAGGAGCGCCTGCTGGCCAACGTCAACGGGGTGAAGAACGCGGTGCTGGTGGAAGGCAGCGCGGTGGGCCCGACCCTGTACTACGGCGCCGGGGCCGGCAGCGCGCCGACCGCCTCGGCGGTGGTGGCGGACCTGGTGGACCTGGCCCGGGACATCAGCGCTGGCCAGGAGAGCCGGGTACCGCCGCTGTCGGTCACCGACGACGCCCTGCGCGACCTGCCCATCGTGCCGATGGCCAACGTGGTCACTCCCTGGTATCTGCGCATGGAGGCCGAGGACAAGCCCGGCGTACTGTCCAGCGTGGCCACCATTTTCAGCGACCTCGGTATCAGCATCGAGGCCATCATCCAGAAGCCCCAGCCGCCCAGTGCCCTGCGGGTGCCGCTGATTGTGCTCATCAACAGCGCCCCCCAGGGCAAGGTGGATGAAGCGGTGGCGCGGATCGAGGCGCTGGACAGCATCAGCAACGGCATTTCCCGCATTCGCGTGGAAGAACTGGACGGTTAACGCAGATTCAACAGCACAGGTGGCAGAAGTGAAGTACATCAGTACCCGTGGGCAGGCTCCCGCACTCAGTTTCGAGGATGTCCTGCTGACTGGTCTGGCCAGCGATGGCGGGCTCTATGTGCCGGAAAGCCTGCCCGTGTTCAGCGCCCGGGAGATCCGCGAAATGGCGGCGCTGGACTACCCGGCCCTGGCCCGGCGCATCATCGAGCCCTTTGTGGCGGGCAGCATCCCGGCGAATGACCTGGGGCAACGGGTGGCCGACACCTACGCCGCCTTCCGCCACGACGCGGTGGCGCCGCTGGTGCAGATCGGCGCCAACCAGTGGGTGCTGGAGCTGTTTCACGGGCCGACCCTGGCATTCAAGGATTTTGCCCTGCAGTTATTGGGCCGCCTGCTCGACTACGTGCTGGAGCGCCGCCACCAGAAGGTGGTGATCATGGGGGCCACCTCAGGCGATACCGGATCCGCGGCCATCGAGGGTTGCAAGCGCTGCAAGAACATCGATATTTTCATTCTCCACCCCCATCAGCGTGTGTCCGACGTGCAGCGCCGGCAGATGACCACGGTGGTGGGCGACAACATCCACAATCTGGCGGTGCAGGGCAATTTCGACGACTGCCAGGCCATGGTCAAGGCCAGCTTTGCCGACAAATCCTTTCTCCCCGCCGACCGCAGTCTCGTGGCGGTGAACTCCATCAACTGGGCGCGCATCATGGCCCAGATTGTGTATTATTTTTATGCTGGCGTGGCCCTGGGCGCACCGGCGCGGCCGGTGGCCTTCTCGGTGCCCACCGGCAACTTCGGCGATATCTTCGCCGGCTATCTCGCGCATAAAATGGGGCTGCCGGTAGCCCAGCTGATCATCGCCACCAACAGCAACGATGTGCTGCACCGGGCGATGAGTTCCGGCAGCTACGGCCGGCAGGCGTTGCAGCACACCCTGTCGCCGAGCATGGACATCACCGTGTCCAGCAACTTTGAGCGCCTGCTGTTTGATCTGTACGACCGGGACGGAGTGGCGATAGCTGATCTTATGCGGCGTTTCGAACAAGGTGAAATACACTTTTCTGGCGCGGCGATGGCGCGGGCCCGGGAGCTGTTTTCCAGCCACCGGGTATCCGATGAACAGACCTGTGAGCAGATCGCCGCCACCTGGCAGCGCTGTGAGTACCTGCTGGATCCCCACAGTGCCATCGGCGTGAACGCTGCTCTTAATGCCGAGCTGCCCGCCGGGGTGCCGATAGTCACTCTGGCCACTGCCCATCCGGCCAAGTTCCCGGCGGCGGTGGCCCAGGCGGGGGTCGGCGAGGCGCCGGCCCTGCCCCTGCACCTGCGCGACCTTTTCCAGCGACCCGAGCGTTGCGAGGTGCTGCCCAACCAACTCTCCGCGGTGCAGTCCTTCATGGCGGACCACCTCAGCGCCTGAGAGATGTCCAGTTCCGGCACCGGGCGGCAGATCCGTCGTCGTCGCCCCGCCGACCCCGCCCTGGTGCTACCCGAACTCCACCCTCTGCTGGCGCGGGTGTACCGCAACCGCGGCCTGCGTTCGGCGGCGGAACTGCAACTGGGCCTGGAACACCTGCTGCCCCCCGCCAGCCTGCGCGGTGCTGTCGAGGCTGGAGCTCTGCTGGCGGATGCCCTGGCGGCGGACCAGCGCCTGCTGGTGGTGGGCGATTTTGACGCCGATGGGGCCACCAGCACCGCCCTGGCCGTCTCCACCCTGCGCCAGCTCGGCGCCCGCCAGGTGGACTACCTGGTGCCCAACCGCTTCGACTACGGCTACGGTCTGACCCCGGAAATCGTGGCGCTGGCGGCGACCCGCCGCCCCGACCTCATCATCACCGTGGACAATGGCATCTCCAGTATCGAGGGGGTGGCCGCTGCCCGCGCGCAGGGCATCACTACCCTGGTGACCGACCACCATCTGGCCGGTGACTCCCTGCCGGCGGCGGTGATCGTCAACCCCAACCAGCCCGGTTGTGACTTTGCC
>JBKDZQ010000781.1:0-2669 GCA_047971325.1 Parahaliea sp. | reverse complement strand
CAGGGTGACATCGGTGTTGGTGATGTGATCGAAATGTCGTTGCAGACGCTCGAACTTGCTCTCCACATACTCCCGCAGGGCAGTGGTGACGTCTACATGATGACCGCTGACATTCAGTTGCATAACTGACTCCTTCTACAATGTGAATCAGCCCGGAGGCCGACGCGGGGGCAGCGCTGCTCGCCGCGCCGCCCTGGTTTATTCTAGACCAACCTCTTGCGTTCGTTGGAGGGTGGGATCAGCAGTGTATCCCGGTACTTGGCCACCGTGCGTCTGGCCACCTGGATGCCCTGTTCTTCCAGCAGTTTGGTGATCTTGTTGTCACTCAGCGGCTTGCGCGGGTTCTCCGCCGCCACCAGTTTCTTGATCAGGGCGCGGATGGCGGTGGAGGAGCACTCGCCGCCACTGGCCGTGCCCACGTGGCTGGAGAAAAAGTACTTGAGCTCAAAGATACCCCGTGGTGTGTGCATGTACTTGCGGGTGGTGACCCGCGAAATGGTGGATTCGTGCATCTCCACCGCTTCGGCGACGTCGTGCAGCACCAGCGGCTTCATGGCCTCCTCGCCGTATTCGAGAAAGTTGCGCTGGTGTTCGACGATTTTGCTGGCCACTTTCATCAGTGTTTCGTTGCGGCTTTGCAGGCTTTTCAGGAACCAGCGTGCTTCTTGCAGGTTGTCCTTGAGGAAGGTGTTGTCGGCGCTGCTGTCGGCGCGCCGGATCAGGCTCGCGTAGTCGTTGTTGATGCGCAGGCGCGGGGCGATGTCGGGATTGAGCTCCACTGTCCAGCGATCGTGCTTCTTGCGCACGAACACATCGGGTACCACGTATTCGGTGTCGTCGCTCTCCACCGACAGGCCCGGGTTGGGGTCGAGGCTGCGGATCAGCACGAGGGTTGCGCGCAGATCCTCCTCGCTCAGGCGCCCCCGGCGCATGATCTGGCCGTAGTCGGCGGCGCCGAGCTGGCTCATGTGGCGGCTCACCACCAGGCGCGCGGACTCCAGGTAGGGGGTGTGCTGCGGCAGCTGGTTGAGCTGGATCATCAGGCATTCCTGCAGGTTCTGGGCGCAGACACCGGCGGGTTCGAACGGCTGCAGACAGTGCAGCACCGCCACCACTTCGTCCAGCTCGATGTCCAGCTCCGGGGTCAGGGTTTCGAGAATTTCCTCCAGGCTGGCGGTAAGGCGGCCGTTGTGGTCGGTGGCGTCGATGATGGCCAGCGCGATCACCCTGTCCACATCCGACAGGCGGGTGAGGTTGAGCTGCCACAGCAGTTTTTCCTGCAGGGACTCCTCGCTGCTGTTGCGGGACTCGAAATCGCTGTCGCTGCCCTCTTCGCCGCTGCCGGCCGGTGCCGCCGAGGGCAGCAGGTCTTCCCACTGGGTGTCCACCGGCAGGTCGTCGGGGAGTGAGTCCTGCCAGTCCTGGCTGTCGCTGTCTTTGTCGGTGGCGGTGGATTCCAGACTTTCCAGGGGGCCGTCACCGCTTTCGCTGGTGACCTCCTGGTGTCGCTCGCTGTTGTCGGCCGGTTCCGGGCTGTCCTCGTCCTCGGCCATCTCCAGCAGCGGGTTGGAATCCAGCGCCTGCTGGATCTCCTGCTGCAGGTCCAATGTGCTCAGCTGTAACAGCCGGATGGCCTGTTGCAGCTGCGGTGTCATGGTCAGCTGCTGGCCGAGTTTTAGCTGGAGCGACTGCTTCATGAAGATGGTGGATACCCCGACAAAGCCAGTGTTGTAAGGTCTGTTGTTGCGCGCTTGCTTGCGCGGACCCAGTGTAGCGCCGGGGAGCGAAACAAGGCAACTGATGGCGCGAATGTTGCTTGGAAATAGTCGAAGTTGAGAGGGAGGTCCGGATTTGACGGGCCCGGGTGGGTTCAGAGACGGAATTTGTCGCCCAGGTAGACCCTGCGGACCTTGTCGTTGCCGAGAATGGCCTCGGTGCCGCCCTCGGCGATAATGTGGCCTTCGCCAACGATGAAGGCATTCTCGCAGATGTCCAGGGTATCGCGCACGTTGTGATCGGTGATCAGCTCGCCGATACCGCGGTCGCGCAGCTGGCGGATGATTTCCTTGATGTCGTTGACCGAGATCGGGTCGACTCCGGCGAAGGGCTCGTCGAGCAGAATGAAGTCCGGTTCGGTGGCCAGAGCGCGGGCGATTTCCACCCGTCGCCGTTCGCCCCCGGACAGGGACTGGCCCAGGCTGTCGCGCAGGTGGCCGACGTGGAACTCGTGCAGCAGGTCATCGCAGCGCTGTTGGCGCTGGGCCCGGTTCAGGTCCGGGCGGGTTTCCAGGATGGCGAGAATGTTGTCGGCCACTGTCAGCTTGCGGAAGATGGAGGCTTCCTGGGGCAGGTAGCCGATGCCGTGCCGGGCCCGTTCGTGCATGGGCAGGGCAGTGATGTCATTGCCGTTGAGCATGATACTGCCGCGGTCGGCGCGCACAATACCCACGATCATGTAGAAACAGGTGGTTTTGCCGGCGCCGTTGGGGCCCAGCAGGCCGACGATCTGCCCGCTTTCCAGGTGCAGGGAGACATCCTGCACCACCTGGCGCCCGCGATAGGCCTTGGCGAGGTTACTGGCTGTCAGCTGGGCCACTGTCCGCCTCGCTGCTGGCTGTCGTACCGGCGCCGTTCTGGTTATCGCTGGTGGAAGTATCCCCACTCCCGGC
>JBKDZQ010000780.1:0-2202 GCA_047971325.1 Parahaliea sp. | reverse complement strand
ACACCGAAGTGCCTTTTTTCGCCAGCCAGCTGAAACACAAGGATAATTTGATTCGTGTCTGCAGGAACTTCAGGCTAGATATCCACAGTTGGACGTGCCCAATGGTGCTGCACTCGCTGTGTCAGGCAAAACGCCGCGGGCTTATTGCCCGCAAGGCGGAGCAACGCCGCATGACGCGGCGAGTGCGGTGCCAGTGGGTGCGTAGCGCACTCACCCGGAAGGTGAGTGAGGCCACAGACAAAACGTCCAGCACCCAGGCCGCTTTCAAGAAGAAAACAAGCGGCCAACTGCGGAATCTAGGTTTAACACTGGATTGGCCGCCCGTCCTTCAGTTTCCGGAGTAGGACCCGCAGGCCAAGCTCAGCCCGGCAGGGTGACGTTCAGTTCCAGCACCGAGCAGTTGTCGCTTTCGTCCACCTGCACCTGGATGTCCTCCATTTCCACGGGGACGTACTTGCGGATCACTTCCAGGATTTCCTGCTGCATGCGCGGCAGATAGTCCGGCTGGTTGCGCTGGCCGCGCTCGTGGGCCACGATAATCTGCAGGCGTTCCTTGGCGGTGGCCGCCGAGTTGGGCTCCCGGCGGTTGCGGAAATAGTCGAGCAGACTCATCACTTCCCTCCCAGCAGGCGCTTGAAGAAGCCCTGCTTCGCATCGTCGAGGAAGCGGTGCGGGCGATTTTCGCCGAGCAGGCGATCGACGGCATCGCTGTAGGCCTGGCCGGCCAGGGCCTCGCTGTTGAGTATCACCGGCTCACCCTGGTTGGAGGCTTTGAGCACTTCCTGGGATTCGGGAATCACCCCCAACAGCGGAATGGCCAGGATTTCCTCCACGTCCGACACACTGAGCATCTCCCCGGCGCTGACCCTGGCGGGGCTGTAACGGGTCAGCAGCAAATGCTCCTTCACCGGTTCGCCGCCCTCCCGCGCGCGCAGGGACTTGCTCTGCAGGATGCCCAGAATACGATCGGAATCGCGCACGGAAGACACTTCCGGGTTGGTCACCACAATCGCCTCATCGGCGAAGTACAGGGCCATCTGGGCCCCGCGCTCGATACCGGCGGGGGAGTCGCACACGATGTACTCGAAGCGCCCCTTGAGCTCCTCCAGCACCCTGGCCACAGCCTCCTCGGTGAGGGCGTCCTTGTCCCGGGTCTGGCTGGCGGGCAGGATGTAAAGGCCATCGGTACGCTTGTCCTTGATCATGGCCTGGTTGAGCGTGGCCTCGCCGTTGATGACGTTGACAAAATCGTAGACCACGCGGCGCTCGCAGCCCATGATCAGGTCCAGGTTGCGCAGGCCCACGTCGAAATCGATGATCACGGTGCTGTGGCCGCGCTGGGCCAGCCCGGTGCCGATGGCGGCGCTGGTGGTGGTTTTGCCTACCCCACCCTTGCCTGAAGTCACTACGATGATTTTTGCCACAGATGGCGCTCCTGTAGAAGATTCACTGGTCATTGCTCAATCCATTGCCGCAACGGCTGCCCGCACGCTCACAGCACCGACACATTCAGCACATCCCCCTCCAGGGCGACCTGGGCCGGCTTGCCCAGTACCGCCTCTCCCAGCGCATCGCTGAGCAGGAAGCGACCGGCCACGGAAATCAGCTCCGGATCGAGATGCTGGCAGAATATGCGGGCGGAGACATCGCCGAGCACTCCCGCCAGAGCCCGGCCGCGCAGGGGACCGTAGACATGGATGTTGCCGTCGGCCAGCACCTCGGCGCCTTCGGACACCGGTGCCAGCACAATCAGGTCACCCCCTTCGGCGTAGATCTGCTGGCCCGAGCGCACCGGCCGGGTCACGGTGCGGGTGGGCCGCCGCTCGCCAGCCGCCCCCTGTTGCCGCACCTGCACTTCCGCTGCCGGCGCCGTTTCCGCCGGCGCTTTCGCCGCGGACGGCTCAGTGCGCCGCTCCCGGCCGTTGCCGGCCGGCAGTACCGCCAGCGCGGTGGTGGCGGCCGCCTCCGCCAGCGCCGGCGACAGGCCGCGGAAGGCGATCGGCCTCAGCCCGGCCTCGCGACAGGTGGCCAGCAGCCCCGCCAGGTCGATGTCGGCCTCGCCTGCGGACAGCGACTCCATGCTGATCACCACCGGCGAGCCCTCGAACAGGCGCGGCGCCTGGGCCACGCGCTCCGCCAACTGCACCGCAAAGGTGGCCGGGGAGTACAGGTGCAGTTCGAGAACAACACCAGTGACGGTCC
>JBKDZQ010000779.1:0-4279 GCA_047971325.1 Parahaliea sp. | reverse complement strand
CCCCTGGGCGCACATGACGGGGCACGGCACCCTGCACCTGCTCGGCTACGACCACATCAAGGACAGCGAAGCCGCTGCCATGGAGGCCCTGGAGATCCATATCCTGGCCTCACTGAATATCCCCTGCCCCTACCCGGATGACATTTACAAGGAGCACGCCCCCCCATGAGCGAAGACCGCGACGACAACGAATCAGGCGACCGATCCTGGCTCGGGAAGATCGCCCAGCTTTTTTCCTCTGACCCCCACAGCCGCAACGACCTGGAGGAAGTCCTGTCCATCGCCTCCGAAAACAAGGTGATCGACGAGGACGCCCGCAGTATCATGGAAGGGGCGATGAAGGTCAGCGACATGCAGGCCCGGGATATCATGATTCCCCGGGCCCAGATGGTGGTCATCAGGGCCGAGTCGACGCTGGAGGAAATCCTGCCGCAGATCATCCGCTCCGCACACTCGCGCTACCCGGTGGTGGGCGACAGCCCGGACGATGTGCTCGGTGTCCTGCTGGCCAAGGATCTGCTGCCGCAGATCCTCAACAAGGATACCAGCGCCTTTGAAATTCGCGACCTGCTGCGCCAGACCGTGGTGGTGCCCGAGAGCAAGCGGCTGAACGTGCTGCTGCGAGAGTTTCGCGAGAACCGCAATCACATGGCCATAGTGATTGATGAATACGGCGGTGTGGCCGGCCTGGTGACCATCGAGGATGTACTGGAGGAAATCGTCGGCGATATCGAGGACGAGACCGATCACGAGGAAGACCAGTTCATCCGCAGGATTTCCGATGAAGACTACTTCATCAAGGCCCTCACCCCCATCGAGGACTTCAATGAGCATTTCAAGACCAGCTTCAGCGACGAGGAATTCGACACCATCGGCGGCCTGGTGATCCAGGCTTTCGGCCACATGCCCGCGCGCAACGAGGTGACCACCATCGACAACTTCGAATTCAAGATCATCAACGCCGACCAGCGCAAGATCCACAGCCTGCGCATGCGCCCCCTGGAGGGCTAGCGCCGGGATGTCCTGGATGCTGCCACTGCTTTCGTCCCTGATCGGGGCGCTGGTCACCCTGTCGCTGGCCCCCTTTGATCTGTGGCCACTGGGCATTCTGTCCTGCCTGCTGCTGTGCCTCATTCTCGATCGCTGCGAACCGCGCCAGGCGCTGTGGTGCGGCTGGTTCTACGGCCTTGGCTTCTTCGGCACCGGCGTCTCCTGGGTCTATGTCAGCATCCATGTCTACGGTCAGGCCAGCATGCCGCTGGCGATATTCCTCACTGCCGCGTTCTGCGCCGGGCTCGCGTTCTTTCACGCCCTGTTCGCCTGGTGCTATGTGCGCTGGCTCCGCGATCTGCCCGGCGGCCTGCTGTTCGGCTTTCCGGCCCTGTGGGTGCTGTTAGAATGGCTGCGCGGCTGGATACTGACCGGTTTTCCCTGGCTCTACCTGGGCTACGCCCACCTCGACACGCCCCTGGCTGGCTGGGGACCGGTGGTCGGCGTGTTCGGCCTGTCCCTGGCCTGCGCCCTCAGCGCCACCTGCCTGCTGCTGGGCTGGCGACACCTCCATCAGGCGATTTTCTTCGGCTGCCTGTCGATACTGCTGATCATGTGGGGTGGTGGCGCCCTGCTGCGCAGCACTGACTGGGTCAGGCCCTCCGGCCAGGCAGCGCTGAACGTTGCCCTGTACCAGCCGAACATCCCGCTGGAACACAAGTGGGACAGCAACTACCTGCCGCAGATTCTGCGCCAGTATCGGGAGGCCATGTCCTCGCTCTACGGCCGCGACCTCGTGATCTGGCCAGAATCAGCCGTACCGCGCTACTACCAGGACATACAGGAGTGGATATCCCCCGTTGCCCTGCGCGCCGGGCGCGACCGAACCGCGCTCATCACCGGCATTCCCTATCGCGAAAGCGGGTCGGAAACGATCTACAACAGCATCGTGGCGGTGGGCAACGGCGAAGGCGTGTACCACAAACAACGGCTGGTCCCCTTCGGGGAATATGTACCGCTGGAGGGCCTGCTGCGCGGGCTCATCGCCTTCTTCGATCTCCCCATGTCCAGCTTCAGCCCCGGCCCCCACAACCAGGGCCTGCTGCGGGCGGGCAAGATGAATGTGGCACCGCTGATCTGCTACGAAATCGCCTACCCGGAACTGGTGGCGCGGTCCGCCCGGGAATCCGACATGCTGGTCACCATCAGCAATGACATCTGGTTCGGCAAATCCATCGGCCCCCTGCAGCACCTGCAGATCGCCCGCATGCGGGCGCTGGAAAACGGTCGCTACGTGCTGCGCGCCACCAACAACGGCGTGTCCGCCATCATCGACCATCTCGGCCGTATCGTGGCCCGCTCCAGGCAGTTTGTGCGCACCACGGTGGAAGGGCGTGTCCAGGTCCTGCTGGGCCGCACTCCCTTTAGCCGTCACGGGGTGGCGCCGGTGATTGTCGCCTGCGCGCTGGTGCTGGTGGTGCTGGTGGTACTGGGCAGGAAGTCCTTGTCGCAGGCTGGCGGCAGTTCCTAGCCAACAGGCTGGCTGGCCACAGCGTGCGACTCACCGGTTGCCGGTAACCCGTAGCGGCACAATTCCCTCCGCTGGCGGCGAACTACTCCACCAGCAGCAGGAAACCCTCCTCGTTCAGGCTCCCGCGCCGGCCAGTCGCCAGCCAGCGCAAACCGCACTCGTCCTCGGTGACACCAGAATGGCCAATACCGTCCAGGCGGCCCGCGGCCACCTGCGCGCCGCCAATCTGGAGTTCCCCCGATTGCCCCAGCGGCGCCTCCTCGCCACCTTCGCCAACGATGCGCAGCAAGGTGCCCGGCAACGGCATGCCGGCGCTGCCGGGCAGGCAGCCCTGCTGCACTTTCCAGTCCCTGAAGTCCACCGCGTCGGGGATGTTCAGGCTGGCCAGGGCGGTGGTGGCAACGCCGCCAAAACCCTCGTAGATGGAACAGCCAAAGCGCAGGGCGAAGGACTGGCGCCGGGCCTCGTCGAGCGAGCCGCCCAGGCACAGCACCAGGCGCAGGTTTTCCAGCAGCAAGGGGTGTACCTGCGGATCTTCCGCCAGCGCCTGCAACAGGGCGGGATCGGCGCTCAGCACGGTGCCATCGAAACGGGCGATGGCGCGGGCCAGACCGGTGGCATCGAAACCGGTGTTGAAACCTGCTCCGGAACCGGCGCCGAAACAGGCGGTGCCAGCGGCCGGGTGACACAGCACTGGCAGCCCCTCCACCAGTGGCATCAGCAGGCCGACCACCAGCCCAGCCGCGGTGTCCAGCGGCTGGCTGCAGACCAGCACGTCATCGAGTCGCGGATTGAGCACATCGGACAGCTGCCGGCCGTTGACCATCAGGTTGCGGTGGGTCAGCACGGCGGCCTCGCCGCTGGCGTCGAACAGCAGGGCCGCCGGCTGGGTATTGGCCACCGCCCGTCCCGCCAGCCGGTAGAAAATGCCCGCGGGCAGCAGATGAAACGGCAGCCGGTGCAGCCAGCCGGAACCTGGCCGCAGGTCTTCCAGGCAGAGCAGGTCGGCCAGGGCCGTGGCGGCATCGACATCGGCCTCGCGCAAGCCGGCCAGCACCGCGCGGCTGGTCAGCACACGGCGCACACCCGAGCGCCGCAGGCGCCCGCTCCAGTCGGCGCTGTCGGCCCCGGGGTCCAGCGGCACCAGGGTCAATCCCCGCCACAGGGCGGCGAGCACCGCGGTCACGGCATCGACGCCGGGAGGCAGCAGCAGGCCCACGCGCTCGCCCGGCCCCACCGGTAGACGCGAGACCAGTGCGCTCACCCGCCCCACCAGTTCGCCGCCACTCAAGACACCGTCCGCCACCGTGGCGATGGCCTGCCGCCGGGGATCGCGCTTTACCGCGCGCAGCCAGGCCAGGGGCAGGGATTCAAGGCTTTCGCCGTAGGCCCGCCAGGCGCTGAGCGACAGTTCCATCACTTTCTGCTTGAGGGCCTTGGCGCCGGTCTGCAGGGGCAGGGCATCGCCAAAGGCGACGATCAACCGGCGCCGGAAGTCCGGCGTGCGGGCGGCGCGCAGCCCCTCCCCGGCCCGGGACAAACTGCTGCCCCAGAGCCCATGCAGGTAGAAGGGCACAATCACGCCCCGCTCCACGCCTTCCAGGGTACGCTCGTAGCCCGTGTGGAACTTACCGAGATGGCCGTTGCGGCTGATGGCGCCCTCCGGGAACAGGCACACGCACTCGCCCGCCCGGAGCAGGCCGTTGATGGTCTTGAGCGCTTCCTCGCTCTGGCCAGCGGCGATAGGTACCACCCCGA
>JBKDZQ010000778.1:0-2476 GCA_047971325.1 Parahaliea sp. | reverse complement strand
AGATCACCTGGCTGTCTTGCACCGCCAGCAACAGGTAGAGCTGTCCCTCCCGGGTGGCGGCCCGATAGCGAAAGTCGACGGGTTGATGGGAAGTGTTGCCGGTGGACTGGCTGGCAAAGCGTCCGCTCCAGCCCTCCAGCCAGTCGTCGGCGTAGCCATCGAGGATGATGGGTGCGTTGACAGCGCGGGCGTAGATGCTGGTATTTACAGCCGCAGCGCTGTGTAGCCGCTGGGGGTCGGGGTAGATCAGCTGTGGCTGGTCGCCGAGGCTGGCGGCAATGGCCTGGGCGGTGGCCTGCAGGGCCTGGGCCTGCCCATGGCGCAGGGTGCTTTCGGTTTCGCGCAGGAACTGGCAGCCGGCCCAGGGCAGGGCCAGTAGCAGCAGGCTGACCAGAGTAAGCTGCCGGCGCAGGCTCACCCGGGCTTCACCCGCAATTCACCCATTGTTCACCCAGCGGTAGCCCATGCCGTAGGCTGTCTCGATGGCGCAAAAACCACCGTCCAGGGCCTGGAACGTGCGCCGGATGCGCTTGATGTGGGAGGTGATGCTGTTGTCGTCCAGTACCACATTGGCCGCC
Organism: Parahaliea sp.; assembly: GCA_047971325.1. Taxonomy (GTDB): domain Bacteria; phylum Pseudomonadota; class Gammaproteobacteria; order Pseudomonadales; family Halieaceae; genus Parahaliea. Next base: position 1,898 of record JBKDZQ010000778.1, on the reverse strand, counting down.
TCCATCAGTTGCTGGCGGTTCTTCACATGTCCCGGATGGCGCGCCAGGGCGTGGACCATCCAGAACTCGGTCACTGTCAGCTCCACCGGCTGTTCCCGCCAGTGGGTAGTCATGCGTTCCAGGTTCAGCAGCAGCGGCCCCTGTTCCACCCGGTGCTCGCTCACCTCTGGCGCCCTCAGCGCTTTGACCCGGCGCAGCAGGGCGCTGATGCGGGCCAGCATATGGGGCTGGCTGATATCCTTGGTCAGGTAGTCGTCGGCGCCCAGGCGCAGCCCGGAAATGATGTCCAGCTCCGAGTCGCGGGCGGTGAGAAAGACGATGGGCAGTTCCGGCGCCCGGCTGCGCAGGTCGCGGCAGAGGTCGAAGCCGCCCTCGTATTCGTCCCCCAGGCCGATGTCGATAATGGCGAGGTCGGGCAGTTGCCGGGCAAAGGCCTGGCTGGCGTCCTGGCGGCTGTTGTAGAGGGCGACGCGAAAACCCTGGCGCAGCAGGGCGTCACGGTAGTTGGCGGCCAGGCTGGCCTCGTCTTCGACAATTGCGATGTATTGCGCCATGGCTTAGCAGTGGCCGGGCTTGCGGATGCGCTCATGGTTTCAGAAAGGCCGGCGCGGCTCAAGCGGCTGCCATATTTCGCCACAATTGATCACCCGTTCGCCCGGATTGCTCCCGCCGCTGGCCATATTGCCACTGTGTAATGTCTCCCGTGGACAACATGGAGACACAGCAATGAGTCGGTCTTACTGGTGGAACATTCCTGATACGCGGAGCCCCTGGCAGGTGTGGGGGCTGTGGCTGTGCTTTCGCGGGCTGCCCGCGTTGCTGCTTGCGGTGTTCGCGGCGCTGCTGCTTGGCGCCGGTCCGGCCCGGGCCCAGGTGCCGGAGGAACACGGCGCCGGACAACTGCAATGGCTGGGAGACGTGGGGGCCGGCGAGTACCGCAGCGCAGTCACCCAGGCCAGCCACCTGCGTATCCGCGTGGCCGGCATGCTGGCGGTGGTGGAACTGGAGCAGCGCTTCCATAACGACAGCGGCGACTGGCGGGAGGGTATCTACAGTTTCCCCCTGCCCGAAGGCGCGGCGGTGCGGCGGCTGGAAATGCAGGTGGGTGAGCGCCTGATCGTCGGCGAGATACGGGAGCGGGAGGAGGCGAAGGAACTCTATCGCGAGGCTGCCGCCGCCGGCAAGAAAGCCTCGCTGGTGGAGCAGCAGCGCCCGAACCTGTTCACCAACCGCATTGCCAATATCGGGCCGGGCGAGGAGGTGACCGTACGGTTGGAATATGTACAGCCGGCCACCTACAGCGATGGCCTGTTCGCCCTGCGCATTCCCACCACGATGACGCCGCGCTACATGCCCGGTGCGCCTCTGCGCTGGGCAGCGAACGATGTCGAAGCCGAAACCCGCACGGGCACGACGCAGGCGACCGATGACTACCTCGGCTGGGCCTTCGCCACCGACCAGGTGCCCGATGCTGACGCCATCAGCCCCAGGCTCTATCCCCGGCCAGGCTCCGACAGCGCGCCGCTGAACCCCCTGTCCGTCGACATCGATCTGGACGCCGGCCTACCGCTGGCGGTGGTGGAGACGCTCTACCACGAGGTCAGCCTGAGTCGCGACGGCCAGCGCTATCACCTCACCCTGACTGGCGGCGTGGCGGAGATGGACCGCGACTTTGTACTGCAGTGGCGCCCGGTGACCGGAAGCCTGCCGCAGGCGGCTTTTTTCACCGAGCAGGTGGGCGGCGAGTACTACGGCCTGCTGATGGTGCTGCCGCCGGTGCTGGCGACGGAAGATGCGCTGCTGCCGCGGGAGCTGGTATTCGTGGTGGATACCTCCGGCTCCATGGGTGGGGTGTCCATCGAACAGGCCCGCCAGAGCCTGGCCCTGGCGCTGCGGCA
>JBKDZQ010000777.1:0-3539 GCA_047971325.1 Parahaliea sp. | reverse complement strand
TCCCTGGGCCAGCTGGTGGGCGTCAACACCGCCATCTACAGCCCCAGCGGCGCCAGCGCCGGCATCGGCTTCGCCATTCCGGTGAATACGGTGCGCGAGGTGGTACCGCAGCTGATCGCCTACGGTCGCATCCAGCGCCCGGTGCTGGGGCTGGAGCTGGCCAGCGACCGCTGGGTGCAACGCTACCGCATCAAGGGGCTGCCGGTGGTAAGGGTCTATCCGGGACAGCCTGCCGATATGGCCGGTATCAGCGGTGCCTTCCGCAGCAGTCGCGGCGAGATCAAACTCAGTGACATCATCACCCGCATCGGCGACCGGGATATCCGCTCCAATGACGACTTTCTCAGTGCCATGGAAAAACACCGACCCGGCGACCGGGTGGTTATCGAGCTGCGCCGCGACGACCAGACGCGCGAGGTCACCGTGGAGTTGTCCGAGCCCCAGTAACGGGGGCCCGTCACGCCCCTGCCAACGTACCCAGAGCCAGCGCCGCCCCATTACCCCCGAAGAACAATACTGGGACCGCCGCCGGGGCCGGTTTCCCAGTGACGATGCGCGGCTGTGGTTCGAGCGCATGCACGAACACGGCTGGATCACCCCGGAGTGGCCAGGTGCCTACGGCGGCGGTGGCCTTTTACCGCAGGAGGCGCGCATCCTGAAACAGGAAATGCAGCGCATCGGTGCACGCAGCCCGCTGTACAGCCAGGGCATCTGGATTCTCGGCCCTGCACCACAGTATCGCAGGACATGACCACCTGGATATCCTTGCATCTGGAACAATAACCGTTCCACGATTCGAGGTGATAAGCTGCACCCGAGCCAACAGGACACACAGGAGCGCACCTTGAAGAAACACCTGTGGATACCGGGCCTGGCCCTGATACTGGCCGCGGTCACCGTCATCCAGTTTATTCCCCCGGCGCCACTGGTGATTCCAGCCCAGGCTCCAGCCGGGGAGCGCGCCGCCCACCGCGTGCTGCCCTTCGAGGGAATCGCCAACTTCCGCGATCTCGGCGGCTACCCTACCGAAGACGGGCACCAGGTGCGCTGGGGCAGTCTTTACCGCTCTGGCAACCTGTCTTCCGCCAGCCGTTTCGACCTGGAGCAGCTCCAGCGCCTGCAGCTGAACACCCTGGTGGACTTCCGCTCCACCGGCGAGAAAACCGAGGCTCCCGACCGCCTGCCTGAACCCCGCGACTTCAAGGTGGTGAGCCTGCCGATTCTCGACGAAGGCAATTCCACCATGATCCAGGATATCAAGCTGCGCATGGAGAGCGGCGACTTTGCCGGCTTCGACCCCAACGCCCTGATGCGCGACGCCAACCGCCAGTTCGCCACCACCTTCACTCCCGAATATCAGCAGTTCCTGCAGGCACTGCTGGCCGCCGACGGCCAAGCGGTACTGTGGCACTGCACCGCCGGCAAGGACCGCGCCGGTTTCGCCGCAGCCATCGTGCTGCGGCTGCTGGGCGTACCCCGGGAAACCATCATCCAGGACTATCTGCTCAGTGACAGCCTGTCGCTGGAGGCGCACAGCAGGGATATCAGCCTGACCCGCATATTCAAAGGCAGGGAAGTGGCTGACAACCTGGCGGCGCTGATGGGTGTCAAGCGCAACTGGATCGAGGCCGCCTTCGCGGCGATCGACGAGCACTGGGGCGACTTCGATAGCTACGCCCGTGACGGCCTGCAGCTGAGCCCACAGGACATCACCCGTCTGCGTGCCGCACTGCTGGAATAGCGCTGCAAGGAGGCTTGTTACAGCCCCAGACAAACGGCCAGAATTAGTGCAATTGCCGACTTCAAGCTAGACTGACCGGGCTATGGAACTATCCTTCAGCCAACTCGCCGCGGCGCTGGCAATGCTGTTCTACCTGGGCGCTATCCTCTGTGCTATCGACGCCATCATGCGCGTGCGCACTGCCCAGGGCGCGGTGGCCTGGGCCATCTCCCTGCTGGCCATGCCCTACCTCGCGCTGCCCTGCTACCTGATCTTCGGCCGCAACAAGTTCGCCGGCTACCTGGAACAACGCGCCGAAATCGAACGGCAGACCCGGGAACTGCTGCGGCGGACCAATACCGCCCTGGATGACTTCGTCATCGAACACTCCGCTGAACTATCACTGTACAATACCCTGGCCAACCTCAATCGCACGGCGGCCACCCGCGGCAACCGGGTGCAACTGCTGGTGAACGGGCAGGCCACTTTCGACAGCATTCTCACTGGCCTGGAACGTGCCAGCCGCTACATCCTGATCGAGTTCTACATCATTCGCGACGACAATCTCGGCGCGCGCTTCACCCGCGTGCTGTCGGAGAAGGCACAGCAGGGGGTTGGCGTCTGCCTGCTCTACGACGAGATCGGCAGTCGCGGTTTCTGGCGCACCCGCATGTACCGGCAACTGGTCGAGGCCGGCGTCAGGGTGGCTGCCTTCAACACCACCCAGGGGCGACGCAATCGCTTCCAGCTCAATTTCCGCAATCACCGCAAGATCGTGGTGGTGGACGGCAAACAGGCCTGGGTGGGGGGACACAACATCGCCGACGAATACATCGGCTACACCAGGCGCCGCGGCTACTGGCGCGACACCCACGCCCGCATCGAGGGACCGGCCATTCTCGGCGTGGAACTGACCTTCGCCACCGACTGGCGCTGGGCCACGCGCTCTTCGCTGCCGATCCGGCCGCAACTGGACACTTCCATCCGCGGCGACAGCGAGGTCATGGTCTTTTCCTCTGACCCCTCCGGCGTGCTGGAGGAAGCCGGCCTGATGTTCCACCAGGCCATCGTCGAGGCCAGCTCGCGGATCTGGATTGCCAGCCCCTATTTCGTGCCCGACCGCGGCATCATCTCCGCCCTGCAACTGGCGGCGCTGCGCGGGGTGGATGTGCGCCTGATCATCCCCGACGAGCCCGACGGCCCGGTGGTGGGCATGGCCAACTGGGCCTTCACCCGGGAGCTGGTGCCGGTGGGGGTGAAGATCTACCGCTACCAGGGGGGCTTCATGCACCAGAAGGTGTTGCTGATGGACGACCGGCTGGCGGGGGTGGGCACCGCCAACTTCGACAACCGCTCCTTCCGCCTCAACTTCGAGATCACCCTGCTGGTACACGATCACTACTTCTGCGCCGATGTCGAAACCATGCTGGCCAATGACATGGAGCATTCCCGGCAGGTGACCCGGGAACAGCTGAACGCCCAGCCCCTGTGGTTCAATATCGCCTGCAGGGTGGCACGGTTGATGTCGCCGGTGCTGTAGCGCGATTCAATCGCGCCAGGCGGCGGGGTCGATGTCCAGGTCGCGCCAGTCCTCCAGGCGCAGGCGCGGCTCCCCCTGCGCGCGCAACTGCCTGTCGTAATCCGCCAACAGGCGCATGCCGATGCGAAACATCCACACCAGCCCCACCAGGTTGACCAGGCCCAGCAGGCCCATGGTGAGATCGGCGAAACCGAACACCGTGCCAAGGTCCTGCACAGAGCCCCACAGGATCAGGCCCAGCACCAGGCAACGGAAGACATTGAACAGCAGGCGGTTGTC
>JBKDZQ010000776.1:0-6761 GCA_047971325.1 Parahaliea sp. | reverse complement strand
GGCGGGAGCCCGGACTGGCGCCGGGCGCCCGCCAGGATTACTGGGCCGGTGCCTGCAACAGGTCCAGCAGCGCCGTTACCGTGGCCTCCACTCCCAGGGTGACCGCCGGCTCCGGGGTGATCCTGAACAGCGGCGAGTGGTGCGAGGGCACCGGTACACCGCCCGCTGCCTCGCGTTCGAAGTCTGACGGCGGCGTACCACCCACGGCAAAATAGGTGCTGGGAATATAGGGCTCGGCGGTGAAGAAGCCAAAATCCTCGGAACCCATGCCGGCACGCTGGTCCGGTTCACTGAGGTTTTTTTCACCCAATTGCTTCGCCCAGGCGGCGCGCAGGCGCTGCGTCAGGGAGGCATCGTTGACGGTCGGTGGCACGGACTCCTCGGAAACAATGACCTCGGGAAGCCGGTCCTCCGGCAGGCCGGCCACACGTCCCATGTTCACCGCCACCCGCCTGATGCCATCGAGCAGCAGGGCGCGGGTTTCGGGATCGTCATTGCGCACCGTCAATTGCAGCCGGGCCTCGTCTGAGATGATGTTGTGCTTGGTGCCCGCGTGGAAGGAACCCACGGTGATCACCCCGCCAACTCGCGGGGGCTTGTCCCGGCTGACCACGGTCTGCAGGGCCAGCACGATCTCGCTGCCCAGCACCACCGGGTCGATACTGCGGTGGGGGCTGGCGCCGTGGGCGCCGACACCGTGGACAATGATATCCACGGTGTCGGCGCCAGCGTACATGGCATGATCACTCACCACCAGCTTGCCGGTGGGCACTTCCGAGGACACGTGCAGGGCCAGCGCGTAATCCGGCTTGCCGAAGCGCTGCCAGAGCTTATCGTTCATCATGCCCCTGGCACCGTTGATGCGCTCCTCGGCGGGCTGGCCGATCAGCATCAGGGAGCCGGACCAGCGGTCCCGGTGCGCCGCCATGTAACGCGCGGTACCCACCAGCGAGGTCATGTGCATATCGTGGCCACAGGCGTGCATGACAAAGACCTCGTTACCGTCCCAGTCGACCTGCCTGGCGCGGGAGGCGTTGGCCAGGCCGGATTTTTCCTCCACCGGCAGACCATCCATGTCGGCGCGCATCATCACCAGCGGGCCGGGACCGTTGCTCATCATGGCCACCACGCCGGTGCCGCCCACGCCCTCGGTGACCTCAAAACCCACCGCGCGCAGCTCCTTCGCCAGCCGCGCGGCGGTCTTGACTTCCATGCTGGACAACTCCGGGTTGCGGTGGAAGTAATCAAACAGCGAGCCAAGATGGGCCTTATAGTCGGCCGCCACGGCTTCGCCGAGCGGGTCGGCCTTGGTCCAGGGGGCGGCCAGAGCACAGCCCAGGGTTACGGTGGCCAGCAGTTTCAGGGGGCGGGTCATGGGAATTCCTTCGGTCAGTCTGCTCATGGAATGTCTCATGAGGCTACCAAAGCGAAGGGAAAGCGCAAGCAAAACCGCCAGATGGCGACAGGCGACAAAGGGCGGCGGTGAGATCAGCCCAGCCGGTCCGCCATGGACAGGTCGTAGCCCAGCTGGCGCGCCCGCTCGCGGGCGGTGGCGCGCTCGGCGAATGGGCGCGAGGCCACCCAGAGATTGGTGGAGCGGGTACCGCTGCGACAGAAGGCCAGTACCGGGCCACCCTCGTCGAAGGTGGCGGCAACCTCCTCCAGCGCGGCGCCAGGGAAGTTCATCACGGTGATCGGCAGGTAGTGGTAGACCATGCCCGCCGCCGCCGCCGCCGCCGCCATTTCCGCACTGGTGGGCTGGCCCGGAACCTCCCCGTCGGGGCGATTATTGACCAGCACCCGGTAGCCGGCGGCGGCAATCGCCGCCACCTGCTCAAGCTCCACCTGCCCGGACACCGCCACCCGATCGGACAGCTCAACGAGTTTCATGACTCCACCCTCCTCATGGCTTCTCGTAGAGTTTTTCCAGAATCTGGTCAACCGTGAACGAGGCGGGACGCTGGCGGGGAGGGAACTCCTGCATCGACTTGACAAAGTCGGCGACCACCACAATGGCCTTGGAGGCCTGCGGGCTGATCTTCTGATCCCACCAGGTGTTGTAGCTGTTGGAATCGGTATCCGCGCGCTCGAAGGGGTCACGACGCAGGTTGAAGATCTTGGGAATCCGCAGGGTGACGAAGGGGTCGCGCCACACATCGAAACGGCTGGCCCGCTGCTCGGAGAACACTATTTTCCAGTCGCCGAGGCGGGTGGCCAGCAACTGGCCGTCGTCGCTGAAGTAGAAGAACTGCTCACGAGGTGACTGCTCGGCCTGGCCGGTCAGGTAGGGCAGGAAGTTGTAGCCGTCCAGGTGCACCCGGAAGCGCTTGTCAGCCACCCGCTTGCCCTTGCGCAGCTCGGCCTTGATGTCAGGCTCGCCAGCCAGCGCCATCAGGGTCGGCACCCAGTCCAGATGGGACATCACGTCGTTACTGATCCTGCCCGCGGGTATCTGCGCCGGCCAGCGCACCATGGCAGGCACGCGAAAGCCGCCTTCCCAGTTGGTGTTTTTCTCGCCGCGGAAGGGGGAAATGGCGGCATCCGGCCACATGTTGTAATGGGGGCCGTTGTCAGTGGTGTAGAGCACGATGGTATCGCGGCTCACCCCCAACTCGTCCAGCTTGGCCAGCAACTGGCCCACGTGGCCGTCGTGCTCCATCATGCCGTCGTTGTAGAAGCCCTGCCCACTGGCGCCCAGCTGCTCCTGCTTGACGTGGGTGTGGTAGTGCATGCGGGTCGAGTTGAACCACACGAAAAAGGGTTTGCCGGCGGCGTGCGCACGGTCCATGAAATCCAGCGAGGCCGCCAGAAACTCCTCATCCACACTTTCCATACGCTTGCGGGTCAGCGGACCGCTGTCTTCTATCCGGCCATCGGCATAGCTGTGTATCACGCCCCGGGGGCCAAATTGCTTGCGGAATTCGGGATCCTGCGGATAGTCGGGATCTTCCGGATTTTCCTCGGCGTTCAGGTGATAGAGGTTGCCGAAAAACTCGTCGAAGCCGTGATTGGTGGGCAGGAACTCGTCGCGGTCACCGAGATGGTTCTTGCCAAACTGGCCGGTGGCGTAACCCAGCGGCCTGAGCAGTTCCGCCAGAGTCGGGTCCTCGGGCTGGATACCGAGCTCGGCGCCGGGAATCCCCACCTTGGTCAGCCCGGTGCGCAGGGGATGCTGGCCGGTGATAAAGGCGGAGCGACCGGCGGTGCAGCTCTGCTCACCGTAATAGTCGGTGAAAATGATGCCCTCATTGGCGATGCGGTCGATATTTGGTGTCTGGTAGCCCATCTGGCCAAGGGAATAACGGCTGATATTCCACATGCCGATATCGTCACCGAAGATGATCAGGATGTTGGGCCGCTCGGCCGCCGTGGCGACCTGGGCCAGCAACCCGATGGAAAAAGCCACCAGCAGGCGGCTGACGGAACTGCGCAAAGACATATTTGAATCCTTCTGATTGGCATTATTGAATGGTCAGGCCTGTTCTTTGCTTGGCAAACGACCGCTACAGGAACACGACGCCAGGCGCCCATCCCCGCCAGTTGCCCTGCTGCAACGCAGAAACAGCGCTGAGCAGTCTAGCACTCGCTCTGGCGACAGAATGTTAAGCAAGTGACATTGACGCCTGACCAACATCTCCACTATAGCGCCCCGCACGAGGCACGTCCAAGTGACGCCGGCAGCACGTCAATCGATCAGGCCGTAGGCACCTGCCAGCACCTCGACAATATCGGCCTTGGGCCGGTCGGACACCACCAGCGGCGCGCCGGTGATGCGCTCAGCGATGCCAGTGTAGGTTTTCGACACCGCCATCAACACCTCCTCCGGCAGGGCATTGTCCCGCGCCAGGGCCTGGCGCTCGGCCATACGGTCCTTGTTGAGCAGTATGTCGGGGTCGGGAAAGTGATTCAGCAGCAACTGGCGGAAGCCCTCCTTGGAGTTCTCCACCACCTGGCCTTCCCGCCAGGCGGGGCCATCCCAGATGCGGGAGGAGTCGGGGGTACCCACCTCATCCATATAGATCAGCTTTTCCCTGCCACCGGCATCATTCACATAGCCAAATTCGAATTTGGTATCGACAAAGATCTGGTCCAGTTTGGCCAGTTCTGCACCGATTACGTCAAAACCCTGCTTCAACAGGGTTTCGTAGTAATCGACATCGGCGGGACTGCTGAAGTTGAAGGCACGGTGATTGGCCTCGATATCAGCGCGGGTGATATTCACATCGTCCACTTCCGGCACACCGGGACTACCCTTGAGGATACCCGTGGTAGAGGGTGTGATCAGCAGCTCCGGCAGTTTCTGGTCCCGCTTCAGGCCATCGGGGATGGCAATACCGCAGAAGCTGCGCTCGCCCCTGGCGTAGGCCCGCCACATGGAGCCGGTAATATACTGGCGGGCGATGGCCTCGATCATCACCGGGCGGGCCTTCTGCACGATCCACACCAGCGGGTGGGGTATCTCCAGGATATGGCTATCGGCCAGGCCCCGCTCGCGGAACAGGCGAAACCAGTAATTGGAGATGGCGTTCAGCGCCGCGCCTTTGCCGGGCACACCGTTCATGCCACCCTCGCCGTGCCAAATACAGTCGAAGGCGGAAATGCGGTCGGAGATGACCATCACCGCCAGCGGTGCATCGGCGGCCACATCGTAGCCGCGCTCCCGCACCAGTCGCGCGCTGTCGGCCGGGGTCAACCAGTACACCGAACGCACCTTGCCGCTGTGAATCGGCTCCGCCGTGCGGATGGGGAGGTCGTCGTTGGTCGCCAATACCTTGTCTGCAAGACTCATTTACGTGTCCCGGGGATTCGCTCAAGTGAGATGAAACGCCCCCCCGACCGGGGGCGGGAAGAAAACGCGCAGGATAGCAAAATTTGCCGGCGGCCGGCATCCCCGCTTCGCCGTCCGGGCCACAAATCCCAGGCTGCGCTGACCACGGGCCCGACTGCCCGGTCGTAAGCCCGCGCCAGCCTCATTCGATCTGCCGGCCGGCAAACCGCCGGGAAGTCCAGGCCCACAATTTCCCCATGGCGTATTTGTCGCCGGCCCGAGCCATCCACTATCATGGGACGGCGACCCCAGCCGGATTTTCCCAATGCCCACACCAGCACTACGCATGCCTGCGTTCGTCTTCGGCTTGATCGCCGCATCTGTTGTATGGGCACCCGCGGGCCTTGCCGCATCGCTGCTGGACTGCGCCATGATCCAGGACAACGCCCTGCGCCTGGGTTGCTACGACGCCCTGGCGATGGAGGAAGCGGCTCGCCACGACCCGCTGGCGAAAGACCTCGCGGAGCAGGCCGTCATCCAGGAACTGGGGCCGGGACGCAAGGACTTGCTGGCCGGAGCCCGCCTGCGTCAGGAGGAGGCAACCGCCTACAACGCTTTCGTCCTCACGCCCCACCGGCGCAACTACCTGTTGCCACTGGCCTACAACGCCAAGATCAACGAGCTGTCCTGGCAGGATCAGTACCCGGGTCAGGAGATGAAAGACATCGAGGCCAAATTCCAGTTCAGCGTCAAGGCGCTGGTGTGGAAGGACATCCTCGGCAAGGGCATGGGCAGCCTGTGGGCCGGCTACACCCAGGAAAGCTGGTGGCAGGTCTATAACGACTCCTCCCCCTTTCGGGAAACCAACTACCAGCCTGAGCTGTTCCTGACTTTCGCCAATGATTGGGAAGTTCTCGGCTTCACCAACACCATGCTCAACCTGGGCCTGAATCACCAGTCCAACGGACAGGGTGGAGATCTGTCGCGCAGCTGGAACCGCGTCATTGCCGGCGCAGTGTTCGAGCGTGAACGCATGACCCTTGGCCTTCGCACCTGGTATCGACTGCCGGAGGACGGGGAAGAGGATGACAACCCGGATATTCTGGCGAACTACGGCTACGGCGACCTCACCGGTGTGTGGAAATACCGCCAGCACGAGTTTTCCATGATGCTGCGCAACAACCTGCGCAGCGACAACAAGAGCGCGCTACAACTGGAATGGACCTTCCCGGTAACCCCGCGCTTCAAGGGCTATGTGCAGTATTTCTACGGCTATGGCGAAAGCCTGATAGACCAGGCTCACCTGAGTAATCGCGTCGGCGTGGGAGTATCGCTGACCGATCTGCTGTAGACTCCCGCCCATACCGGTATGACTGCGGGGGCTTGTGCATACCGCTCCCGCATCGTCGACAAACACCACGGATAGCCAAAAGGTGGCGGGTCGACGCGCCAGAAGTCCTACCAACGACTAATATGGAACAACAAGGCTTTGGCATACTATGCTTCCCACTATGACAACTTCCAAACGCTCCCATCTGCCTCCGCTACTGCTACTGTGCCTTGCACCACTGTTGAATGCGGCAGAAACCAGGCAGGAGCTGGAGCAGGTGCTGGTGACCGCCACCCGCCTGCCGGAGGACGCCCTGCGCCTGCCCCTGAGCTACAGCGCCCTCGACCAGGAGGCCATCGCCCTGACCGGCGCCGTGCACGCCAACGAGATCATGCAGCGGGTGCCCGGCACCTGGGTCAGCCGCGGCAACGGCCAGGAGAGCCTGATCGCCCTGCGCTCGCCGGTGCTCACCGGCGCCGGCGGCTGCGGCCCCTTCCTCACCGCCGCCGACAGCATCAGCCTGCGGGCGCCGGGTTTTTGCAATGTCAACCAGCTGTTCGACGCCAACATGGAGCAGGCCGGCCGCATCGAGGTGGTCAAGGGGCCGGCTACCGCGCTCTACGGCACCAACGCCATGCACGGGGTGATCAACGTCATCTCGCC
>JBKDZQ010000775.1:0-5183 GCA_047971325.1 Parahaliea sp. | reverse complement strand
GATCAAAGACCCCATTGTCCACCAAAAGATGAACTCCTCGCATCATCAGCTTGGGTTGTTCGAATGGAATGGCGTCATCTCCCGGCTCGCCTTTTGTCCATTTCCGAGCCGAACGACCTTTCCATAACCTTAATTCGAGCTGTTCATTCAAAAGTGCAAGGTCACGGCACCGAACAATCATTGCCGCAACTGACACTTTCCAGCGAGATTTGAGTGAGAGCAGGTTTTCGAGAGTTGGCCATACGACCTCTTGAGAAAAACTCTCAGCCGGTAACAAGAACGCGCTGGCAAACCGATGCGCCTGTTCTTCCAGCAGGCTATAAAGTTCCTTTTTCGAGTATTGCCCTACCGGGATTCGTGAGTGCAGAACAATGTGACCCAGCTCGTGCGCCGCGTCAAAACGACTACGAATCGCATTAGACTTGTCTTCTGCGATCAGTACATACGGTCGATCATCCATGACTGACACATGAGAAACTCCATCCATTTTTAGATGGCCTAACGTAGCGCGAGTACAAATAACCCCTGCATTCTCCATTACCTGGATAACATCAGGGACAGGCGCCGTTCCCAACTTCCACCGTTGACGACATTCCCTTGCGATGTCTTCTATTTCATCATCACTGATCAGCCGACAGTCATCGGCATCAAGCATCGGAACATTGACCGGCGGCCAGTCCATTGCATCCTGAAAAAAGTCGGAAATTTCCTGAAGCCAGGACAGGTACAACTGGGATCTTTCGCGTGCGTGCTTGTGGGCAGAGGCTTGGGAGCGGAAAAAGTAGGGTCGTCGGATATCCTCCGATGTCTCTGGCACAGGCTTCAAAAACCATTGACGTGACACACCAAACACCTCACACAAGCGACCAAACGACTCTGCCTCAGGAAGTTGGGAACCATTTTCCCAAGCCGACAGCGTACTGGAAGATCGGTCAATCCGTTCTGCCAATTCAGCCAAAGTCAAATTATTGGCCGCCCGCAATTGCTTCAAGCGCGGGCCTTGAAAGCCTTCAACGCCAGTTCTCATTTCACCCGTTACTACCTTCATCCGTGTCCTGCCCTTCCGCATCGCGCATTCTGTCGCGCAATTTCGGATAGGCGATATCTTCGGATTGTGCCTCTTCTTCGTAGTACTGCCAGAGCTCCTCAGCGTCTACTCTCATGTGAAACCTATTCAGATCATTGCAGTAAGGCACAGCAATAATGCACGCCAAGGGTACACTGTGGTCTGCCTCACTCCACTTCGTTGTATAAGGCAATAATAGGACATGTAATGAATCATCCTGCGGGCCAAAAGGTGGAACAAAAAGCCCAAACAAATCAGGATGTTGGTTTTGTAGCCGACGATTCTCCTTACTGAGATCGCGCCGGAACTTGGCGTCACGAATTGGCGGCGTTCTGTCTGTTGTAATAACGCTAGCAGTGATTTTGAGGCTTCCGGCACAGACCAGAGCAAAGTGACCACCAACGGGGTGTGTTGTTCGGTTAATTACTTCGAACCCATCCTCCGCCGGCAAATGCAAAAGCGCTTCCTGAACTTGAAAGTGATGGGACTGTGGTCCCGGCCCCATCAACGGGACGTGCTGATAGGTTTCTTTCAAGTGTTTGTCGCTTCTCGCAAACGCCGCACCAATGCTTTCCAGCAAGCTTTGCAAGCGATGCCTAGGGAGTTCTTGGCAGATGAAGCGGCAGATTTCTTCTTGGTTCACGGCACGTCCTCAATTGCGATTTTCGGCTATGCGGATTTTAGCACCATTTTTTCCTGTTTACTATGTTGCCAGCCCTCGATGTTACTGGTGGTATGGCTGCCGAGAAGGATGTGCATCACGTCAAGGGACACGTGCGGAAATCACTCCCTATAGTTTGTCACGATATAGTGACCCCACCTCTCTTTGATTTCCTTCGCCGACGGTGTTTCGCTGATACGAAAATCCGGTAGCCGCCCATCAGTATAGAAATAGAGGTAGCCCCAGTCGTAGTCTTCAATCTGGGAGTTCTCCTGTATTCCCGTCGCCGGCCAGGGACATCTTTCGTAGTCCGGGTCGCCCATGCTCATACCGGTACAACGCTTTTTTTGGTGTCAGTTGGCTTCACCGGCTTACCCCGATTGTTCTTGCGGGTCTCTCGACAGCCTTCGCGATAGTTGGAGCATCCCCAGAAAAACCCGTGTTTGCCTTTGATCCGGCGTAGATGACCGTTGCAGCCTTCGCGAGTGCAGGGGTGAGTAGTGGCGGTCTTGGTACCATTCCCTGACGGCCGCTTCCGGGTCGTTTTCCGTGGTGGCGTGCGTTTGCCCTTCAGCGCCTCCGGGATTACCAATCCACCGGCACCCTCCTCCACCAGGCCTTCCACGTGCCCCTGGATGCTGCTCATAAAATGAGCAAGCGTCTCGTCGCCTTCCACGATCTGGTTCAGATTGAGCTCCCACAACGCAGTCATGTCGGGGAGGGTCACGAACTCTGGCAGTGCATCAATCAGCGCCTTGCCCAGTTCCGTGGACACCACCGTCTTGCGCTGCTTCTCGAGATAATCTCGCTTAAAGAGCGTCTCAAGTATCGTTGCCTGTGTGGCCGGAGTACCAAGGCCGTCCGTTTCCCGCAGCACCTTTCTGATCAACGGATCCTCTACAAACCGGGCTACCCCGGTCATGGCGTCCAGTAGCGTCGCTTCGGTGAAGGGCTTCGGTGGCGAGGTCATCTTTTCCTGCAGGTGTGCGTCAGTCACCTCGATGCGCTGCCCCGGTTTCAGGGTAGGCAGCGGCGCTCCGCCCTCCTCCACCGGTTCATCAGTTTCCTTGTCAGCTACATCTACGACCGCCAGTGCGTGTCGCCAGGCGTACCATCCCGCATCGATCTCCAGGGCCTGCTTCGCCTGCAGCCTCTCATCGCCGACTGACGTCGGCACTACGATATCGACCACGGTTTTCTGCAGTTCCCGGGGAGGCAGGAACTGCAGCAGGTAGCGGTGTGCCACCAGGCTGTAGATGAAGTGTTCATCGGGTGACAGGCTTGCTGACGACAGGGCTCGCGTGGTCGGAATAATGGCATGGTGCGCCGTCACCTTACTGTCGTTCCAGCAGCGGCCATGCCGGGTCAGGTCCACCGCATCCGTCAGAGGCGCCAGGTGATGGTCACGGTCCAGGGTCCGGGCGATCGCTTCGCGTACCTCGCTGGCCTCAGCGTGGTGGTCCTGGGGTAGGTAGGGACAATCCGAGCGCGGGTAGGTCAGCAGTTGGTGCTTTTCATAGAGTGACTGGGCCAGATCGAGGGTTCGCCGGGGAGAGAGTCCCTTCAGCTTGGCGGCCAGCTTCTGCAACTCGGGCAGCGAGAATGGCAAGGGCGGTTGAATTTTCTCCGGTTTGCGCACATATGCGATCACCTGCCCCGGCTGCCCGGTCAGTGCGGTTGCAACGGATTGCGCATAGGCCTTGTCGATCACACGCCCGTCGGGGTCAAGGTAGGGTTCTGCTCGCTCGCCGGGTCTCCACTGGGCGGTGAATTCAGTGCCATCGGCCGTCACACCGGCCTCTACCGCATAGAACGGGTGCGCCTGAAAATCGGCGATCTCGCGGTCCCGACGCACGACCAGGCCCAGCACCGGGGTTTGCACCCGGCCGACACTCAGCACACCGGAGAGACCCGCACTGCGTCCTTTCAGGGTGTAGAGTCGCGTCAAATTGAGTCCGTAGAGCCAGTCCGCCCGGGCACGACCCACCGCAGCATCTCGCAAACCCCGGTACTGGGCGTTGCCCGGCATCGTGCGCAGGGCCTTGCGCACCGCCGGCGGATTGAGGTCACTGATCAGGACGCGCTTGACTGGCGTGTTGCCGATGCCGATCTGCTCAAGTACCGCATCGACAACCCACTGCCCTTCCCGATCCGGGTCCCCGGCATGGACAATCACTGTGGCCTGTTTCACATAACGTTTGATGGTGTTGTAGAGCTCGCGGGCCTTCGGGGCCAGCTTGAGTCGCCAATCATCGGGGACAATGGGCAGGTGCTCGAGCGCCCACTTCTCATGGGCGGGGTTGTAGTCCTCCGGCATGCACTGGGCCAGGAGATGACCGGCGCACCAGACCACTACGTTACCCTCGCCTGAGAGAATGTGTGTCTTGTGCCGCTCCTGGGGACCCGGCAAAACCGCCGCGATGGCCCGCCCCAGCGCGGGTTTTTCCGCCACAAAGACTCTCATCGCTCTCGGCTGGACCTCAGGCCAAGGACCGGCCGATCGGCTGGCCTGCCATCTGCCCTCACCGTCCGTGTTGCCTGGTCACTCTGCACCTTGATCCTGACCTTCCCATTTTCGAGTGCTTCAACCACAATTGCCGTGTGGTCACCAATGTGGAGGGTTTCTCCCACCCTGCGGGTCAGTGTCAGCATCCCTGTTTCTCCCATCATCCATATCTCGACATCAGTTCCAGGGCCTCGCGGTCACCCGAGGATGCCAGCTGCCAATGGAATTCTTCCAGCGCACTGATCACCGCCTCCGGGTCGACGTCCTCGCCCAGCAGACGCTTTACCTCGTCCCGCGACACCTGCCGGGTAAAGGCCAGCAACGCCTTCACTTGGCGCGGCTCCAGTTCAAGCATGAGTGTTGTTCGCTGCATAGACCAACCTCCTGGCGGCATTTGATGAAACAAACTACTGAGCCCGCTGATCAGGCCAATGCGTCCGCTTATCACGCCTATTTTGCGGGATCAGCCGTGACGGGCACACCCTGAATCCACCACCCTCCCCTGCCGGATGTCGTGCTATGCTTGAAAAGACGACACACCGGCTTGGAGGGCGGTGAGATGGCAGTAAAAGATATTTTTCTAGAGCTCGCTCACACCGGCAACAAGGCATTGAGCGGTGTTCGTTCTGCTGCGGCGGAACTACTGCGTCATGCGCACTTCTCTGATCAAGCAGAGAATCACGAGCTTGATCCAATCGGAAATCCCCATCGCTATACCGCCTTCGGCGATGATCGTGATGGGCCGGAATCCTACCTAAACCCCTATAATCCCCACGACATTCACAAATAAGCATCAGGCTTTCCCCTTCGTGGCGGCTTTTGTTGCCATCTGCCCTACTACTTGCCCACCAGTCGCACCAATGGCCCCGGACTGGACACCGTGTGACTGCAGTACACTACTTATGCCTGCGCCTGCTGTATAACCAACCCAGCCCACGGCAGTGAGGTAA
>JBKDZQ010000774.1:0-3802 GCA_047971325.1 Parahaliea sp. | reverse complement strand
TGCTACGCCAGCCTCAAGGTCGCCTGTGAGCTATTCGAGCGAGCCCGCAAAGAGCAACGTCACCTGCTGTTTTTTGTCCACGGTTATAACAACGATATGGGCGATATCCTGCGCACCGCACGCAAGCTGGAAAAACTCTATGGCGTGATCGTGGTGCCCTTTTCCTGGCCTGCCAACGGCGGTGGCGCCGTTTCCGGCACCCTCTCCTACCTCAGCGACAAAGATGACGCGCGCACTTCGGCAACCGCGTTCCAGCGTGCAACTGGGCTAATCTACAAATACCACACGCTACTGACGCAGGGCCTGCAAGCCCGCTTGCTGAAACAGGCCTGCGACAAACACCCGGACAATGGCGAGCAGATACAGGCGCTGTTCACCCGTCTGTTGGAACGCGAATGCAAGGTGACACTGAACCTGTTGTGCCATTCCATGGGTAACTATCTCGCCAAATACGCCATATGTCCCAGTGGTAGCGCCCTGCGCGAGCTGGTATTTGACAACGTTGCCCTGGTGGCGGCGGACACCAATAACCTCAATCATAAAAATTGGGTGGATAACTTCCAGACCCGCAACCGGCTCTATGTGGTGATTAACGAAAACGACGCCGCCCTCAAGTGGTCGCGACGCAAGCCAGGGGAGGAACAACTGGCCCGCCTCGGCCAGTACACCCGGAACCTGGATGCGACCAACGCCAACTACATCGACCTTACCCCCAGCAAGGGCGTGGGTTCGGACCACAGTTATTTCAAGGACAAGCCAGTGGCGGGCAATGCCGCGCTGAAACGGATGTTCCGGCTAATGTTCGACGGTGGCAGCGCCGAGGACAATCTCAACTACCACGCCGACCGCAACTTATACCGCCTGTAAATACAGCAACTCGCGGGCCGCAGGATACGACACGAGCCCACAGCCAGTCATGCATGACGGGTGCCACGGGGGCATCGACACGCCCCCCGATGGCTGGATTACCAGGCGGATTGGCGCGCCGTCACCGTGAGGCGGTTTCGGCGGCGCCGCCAATAAGGTAGGGATAGCCCTGTTCTATCCAGCCAAACAAGCCGTCATAGAGCACCACCATGCGCTCGTAGCCCAGTTCCTTGAGTCCCTTGACCACGTAGTCCGCGGCGGCGCGGGGACAGGCACAATAAAGCACGATCATCACATCCTTCGGCAGATCGGTCACCTTGTCTTCCAGCTCGCTATAGTAGGGGAAGGGCACCGCTCCCTCGATATGCGCCCGCTGCCAGGCGGACACGGCCCGGGTGTCGAGCAGCAGCATGCGCTTTTTCGCCTTGATCGCCGCATCGAGTTCAGCCGAGCTGATGTAGTGGCTGTCCTGCATCAGCGTAAACTCCGGCTCTTCGCCCGCAGGATTGAGCACATACTCGTCCGGCGTGGGCGGCTGGCGCAGGGTGACGCGCTCCGGCGCCGCGCGATCGGTGCCCCAACGACGGATGAAAGCGGTCAGGCTGTCGAGATCGGCAGCCGACAGCCGCCCTCCCCAGGCCTGCATCGGCGTGCCGTCGCGGCCCTGCTCGATGGCGTAGCGGATGAACTGGTCACTGTTGTGAAACAGGGCCGAGGTGTTGGCCAGCGCGGGCGCATTCACGCCTTCGCCGTCGGCCCCGTGGCAACTGGCGCAGTGTTCGGCGAACAGCCCGGCCCCTCGCTGCACGTCGCCGCTCACGACATCGCTGGACAATTTGATGCGCTGGACACCCGGTTGCTGGAAAAACAACCAGTAGGTCAGGGACTTGATCTCCTCGATCGTCATCGGACCGCCGACCTCGTCCAGGTAGGCGGCCATCGGGGTATGATCGCGGCCGTACGCAATGGTCAGGCCCAGCGGCGAGGGCAGGCCGGAGGACAGCAGGCTGCTGCTGCGCAGCGACGGTGCATTGTCGTTGACATAGCCCTGGCGGTCCTCGCCGTGACACAGGGCGCAGTATTTCTGGTAGTTGGCGGCGGCCTGGGCCGTCTGTTCCGGAGTCAGCGCCTTGGGTGGGTCGGCCTTCTCGTAGACCCGCTCAGCCAGAGCCCCGGTCGCCAGCCAGCAGTAAATCAGCCCGGAAACCAGGGCAGCAGCATAATTGTTCATTGTTATTTTCCCTTGTGGTGGTAATCGGATGCGCCGCCCGGCTCAGCGATAGACCGGGAAGCGCTTGCAGATGTCGAGCACCTTGCCCTTGACCCCGGCTATCGTCGCCTCGGCATCGCCCTGTTCCAGCGCCGCCAGCACATCGCACATCCAGCCGGTCAGCTCCACGGTTTCCGCTTCCCTGAAACCGCGGGTGGTGATGGCCGGGGTACCCACACGCATGCCGGAGGTGATGAAGGGCGAGCGCGGGTCACCCGGCACCGCGTTCTTGTTCACGGTGATGTTGGCCCGGCCCAGCGCCTCGTCCGCGTCCTTGCCGGTGTAGGGCTTGTCAATCAGGCTGACCAGCATCAGGTGATTGTCGGTGCCGCCGGAAACAATATCGATGCCGCGTGCGATGAAGGTCGCCGCCATGGCCCGGGCGTTGGCCACCACCTGCTTCTGGTAGGTCACGAACTCTTCGCTCGCCGCCTCCTTGAAACTCACCGCCTTGGCGGCAATCACGTGCATCAGCGGACCACCCTGGCCGCCGGGGAACACCGCGGACTGGAACTTCTTCTCCAGTTCCGCATTGGCCCTGGCCAGGATGATGCCGCCACGGGGGCCGCGCAGGGTCTTGTGGGTGGTGGACGTGACCACATCGGCGTATGGCACCGGGTTGGGGTAGAGGCCGGCGGCGATCAGGCCCGCCACGTGGGCCATGTCCACCATCAGGTAGGCGCCGGCCCGATCGGCAATGGCACGGAAGCGGGCCCAGTCCATCACCCGGGAATAGGCGGAAAAGCCGGCCACGATCATCTTCGGTTTGTGTTCCAGGGCCAGGGCTTCCACCTGCTCGTAGTCCACCTCGCCGGTGGCGGCCTTCAGGCCGTACTGCACCGCATTGTACATCTTGCCGGAGAAATTGGGCGCGGCGCCGTGAGTCAGGTGGCCGCCATCGGCCAGGCTCATGCCCAGCACGGTGTCGCCGGGGGCGCACAGGGCCTGGTAGACCGCCGCGTTGGCCTGGGAGCCGGAGTGGGGCTGGACGTTGGCGTAGTCGGCGCCAAACAGCGCCTTGACCCGCTCGATGGCCAGACGCTCGGCCTCGTCCACATACTCGCAACCGCCGTAGTAGCGCTTGCCGGGGTAGCCCTCAGCGTATTTGTTGGTGAGCACCGTGCCCTGGGCCTGCATCACACGGGGGCTGGCGTAGTTCTCGGAGGCGATAAGCTCGATATGTTCTTCCTGGCGACGCTCTTCCTCGCCGATGGCAGAAAAAATGGCGTCGTCAAAACCCTGAATGGTCATGCTGCGGTCAAACATCGGAATCCCCCGGCAGTGGGGCCAACGCCATGTGGAAAACGGCCCCGAATTGGAAAGCGGCACATTCTACTGAAATTCGCTCACCTATATAAGTGGTCGGTAAAAGCCTCACCCAAAAACGTCGTATTGCTGTAACATTTCCGCAATATACAGTAGTGCTCTGCGGAGCAAACCGGCGCGGAATTACTCTCATACAGTATGAATATCACTATTTTTGGCAGCGGTTATGTGGGTCTGGTGCAAGCGGCGATTTTCGCCGACGTGGGACACCGGGTTATTTGCGTGGATGTTGACGCCGAGCGGGTGGATCGCCTGCGCCGGGCGGAAGTCCCCTTCTACGAACCCGGCCTCTCCGCCCTGATCAGGAGCGGCGTGGACAATGGGCTACTGTCCTTCACC
>JBKDZQ010000773.1:0-4955 GCA_047971325.1 Parahaliea sp. | reverse complement strand
CAACCTGCGACTTCTCCGCCGGCGAGGGTCTGCAAGTCTCGCTCCGCCTGGCGTATTAAATCATTTAGTTGGTCACGCACTTGCTGGGGCGCTGTGGGGGGCAGTCCGTCCCGGGCAGTGCGGTAGGTAGCGAGTTCTCCCAGCTTTCTGGCCACCTCTGCGGTGTCGTCGGAACTAGGCGGAACCAGCAGTTTGAAATCACCGGGTTTGCGATACAACACCGGCAGCGTCCACGGCTTGTGCCGTGTTGCGGTAATGGCGGCGGGACCAGGGAACATGGCACACAAGGCTGCGCGGGCGGAACGCAGGGCGAATTCCCAGGACAGTTTTACACTGATGCCGCCGGCCTGAAGTTCGTTGTGTAGGTAGGCCAATGCCGCCTCGTAGAACGCACCACAGAATACACTGGCATCGTTGGCCTCGATGGGCTCGCGCATGCCGATCGCGGCGGGCATACCCTTCATCACCAGTGAGTAAGTATAGGAATGCAGGTTACCGGTAGGCGTGGCTCCTTCGCAGGCATCTAGGGTGAGTAGCCACAGCATACCCCGCAATCTTAGTAGCTCTCCCTTGGGTAGGTAGATGGGATCACCGCCGAAATTGGAGACATCCCGAGTGGCTACCTCCAGGTAGTCGTCGAAGCTGGCGGAGCCGTGGCAGAACAGGTGCAGGAAGTTGGGGTGGAATGCCTCCAGCCGGTCGACCAGTGCAATCTCGTCCAAGGGCATGGATTCCACAGTGACATCAGGATCCGCCTGGCCCCCAATATGCGTCTGCAGCTTCGGCTGGGACACTAGTGCTAACACCTCGTAGTCTACGCCAGACTGGGCGATGGCATAGTAGATGGCATCCCATTCGGGGGTTGCGTCGAGGTTGGTAGCGCCGAGCACAACCGCAAATCGTATCGGCAACTCCAGGGCGCGTTCAATGTCGGCGTAACTGCCGCCCACCATGCGAGCCATAGGCCAGCGCACGTTCAAGCAGAGAAACTGCTCCTGGGGATGATAAAGCAACTCCCATGGTAGGCCTTCGGCATCGATGGCACGTGTGTTGAAATAGAGCGGCCAGGCTGTAGGGACACCGGATTGCTGCATGTTCACTGCGCGGTCGAAGGCTTCCCGCACACCGGGGTGCTGGGTGAGGCCCGCGAACACTTTCTCGCCAACCTCTTTCACCAGGTCGTTAGCGATGGGGTTCCTGTCGTTGGCCGCGATGTCGGCCAGTTTTACGAAAGGGTCCTGCGTAGGGTCGCAGTGTAATTGCATAGACACCGACCAATCGGTGACATTATCCGGTTCGTCTATGCGGAAGAAGATCTCGATGTCGTCCTCGCCCCGCTTGCGCTGCTCTATACTGATCACCACCCGGTCCTTCATGAGTCACCATCCTCGAACAGTGAGGACAGTCTGTTGAGAGCGTCTAGGGTGCCCAGCTGGGTGGCCGTATCCTTGCCCTTGGATTGCAGTAGTATCTGGTCCATCATCCGCAAACCGGACTGCTGCCAACCCACCTGGGCTACATCCTCAGCAGCAGCAGAAGCGGACATCTTCAACGCCAGTTCATCGAATTCCGGTCGCGTCATTTCAGGCTCGGTCAGGCCGTAGGGCTTAACGCTCTCAAAATTCGAAAACTGGTAGCGGTACTGTGGCAGACGCGCTGGGTGGCAATACATCACAATGTAGGGCGAGCGCGGCGGCATGGCGTCCCCACCGGTAAACAGGAAGCGAAAGGCCTCTAACAACTCGTCCAGACCACCACCGGCTGTATCGTGCAGCAACAGCGCGCCGGGGCGTTGCCATACTATGCGGTCCGCCAGCAGGCGCAGGCCGATGGCCCAGACATTGTCATGGGGTGGCGAAAAACCTGTGTACCAAGCGCCCACTTGGTTGAGAAATGCGATGAGTTCCTCTGCACCTACGAAGTGGGACCAATCGCTGTCGTAGTTGTCGGTGGGCGAGCGGGCCAACGCCAGTGCGCCTTGGTCCCGCGAAAAGTAGCCTGGGCAGACGAAATGTACCGCCGCCACCGACGCGCCCCCCAGTGCCTCAATCATCCAGTGCAGCCAGGGGCTCTTCACCACGGCGGTTCTGTGTTCCAGCCTGCGATCGTTACCCCCGATGCCAAAAGCCTCGGCATCGCGGGGATTATGTACGCGAACGTTGAAGGGCCCTGACTTTTCCAGACCACTTACCGAGTCGTAGGAACCCAGGTCGGTGAACAGGTGCAGCTCGGCGCCGGAGGGCAGTGCATGCTCGGCCGTTGCCACGAATTCATGTACGTAGCCCACCAAGTCAAATGGTGTCTTCGCTCGCGGGGAACTAAGGCACAATACCATCCTGATCGGCCCACGCGGCAACACCGGGTCGGTAATGAAATTGGGAATGCGCAATACCGGTGCGTTCAAGCTGCCGTGCAGTAGCCTCTCCCAGGGCACCACCGCAAGGTGTCCTGAGGAAGATCCCACTTGCAGCCATAGGGGCGACTCATCCGGGGCAATCGCCTTCAAAGAGTCGCCGATGGCCGAACACAGGGCCTCGGACATGTGGAAGATTACATCGCGGTAGGCCCTGACGTTCAGCTCTGGCTGGATGCCGATATCAGTTGCAGGGCACTCCTGCCGGCTGACCATCTCACCGCCATCGAAGCTGTCGAACAGCACCAGCCCTCCTGCGCGGGACGGTTGGAAACCGATGCGCACCGTGGGCAGCCGATGCGTCTGCCGGATTATCTCGGCCATGTCAGACGCTCCCAGCCCGGCGGGCCTGCTCCAGCAGTGCCCACCAGGTCGATGGATTGCTTATATCACCATGCCCATCGATGGTGAGGTCACCGTTCAAGGCCAGTACCTCCAAATTGGCATCGTCCAGTTCGTCATAAGCCTCTCCCGGATCTCGCATGGCAACAGTCTGCAGTTCCCCACCAAGACCTCCAGGGCCAAATCCACCCAGCGCTGCGTAGCGGCTGGGCGGCCCGCCGGGGCTGGCAATGCGCTGCTCACCCAAGTCGCTGTCGCGGCGCACCGCGAGGTGAAAGGCCTTGGTGAGGGCGACGTCACGCTCTGAAAAGGTTGTGACAATAGGCTGCTTCACCCGCTCCAATACCAGTCGATACCCCCCTGCCCGCTCGGTACCCGCGACACTCGCGGCGAAACAGAGACGGGAGACCGCGGGCTGCAATAGCAGCATGGACTCTACGGCTCGCGGCAGCTCTTGGTAGGCCGTCGCGGACAAAACCACCTTGCCACCATAGGAATGACCGATGAGATGGACAGAATGGTCGCCGCTGCGGAGGATGTCGAACAGCAGCGGACTTACACCTTTAGCACCAATCCTTCCGGCGCGATCCTTCATTTGCCACACCGAGGCCATGCGCAACACCTTGCGCGGGTCCAGCTTGTCCGCCCACCCGGCCGCCGCCGGAGCGCCGCCGGATTCACCCACGGTACCAAAGCTGTCATCGTCGTCATCCACAGTGCGCTCTTCAGCAGCCGTCGGGGAGGACTGCCAAACCCGCAATAGTTCCTCTGCCGTAATCTCCGCGCTGTCGCCCACCTCGTCGTCTGCACGCAACAGAGGGGCGACAAGCGCGGCCAGCTCATGGGCATCGTCGACGTCGATCCACTCTGAGTCCGTGAGTCTGTAGAAGCGCTCTACCTGCGCATCTGGAAGTTCCGCAGCCCAATCCGACACTAGGTCGGACAGCTCCGACCCAGGGCCGGGAGCCGCGAATTCCGGGGCGCGTTCCCACGGCGAGACCAGCCAAGTACTCGGCCAGAAAATACCGACTAACAGCGGTTTGTAGTGATCGCTTACCGCCAAGTTCAGTTCGCGCCGCAGTTTTGTGAAGCCGGAGGCGAAATCGAAGTAGCGACCGCTGGCTGCGTCCCAGTCGTTGTTCCAGCCATGGGAAAACAGGAAAACGTGGGAATACTGCTCATGTTCAAGAGAATCGATCAGGCGGTTACGTGTCCGCGGAGCTTTGCAGCGTCCCTTTTTGTCGAATGGAATAATGTACAGCGGGGCCCTGGTGCCTTCGGCGATTTCTATCGTTCGGTAAGGTCCGATGATGGGCGGCATAGAACGGCTCCTGCTTCCTTGCGGCGATTCGAATACGCTGACGTACTCTGCTGAGTCTAGACAGATTGTGTCGATTTTGCCAAGGCCGCAGAGGGTGAAGTTCCTTGCCGAAATTTATTAACTCGTAACGAAGTGATTTCTGAGTTGTTCGTGAGTCCCATTATGAAAGCTTCCATTGACGCACCTAGCGTCACTTGCCATGTTTAACGGACCTCGTGGCTACTCTCAGTAGCATGTAGGTAGCGGCTAGTCCGCATCAGTAATCATCCCATCGGGTAACTCACCCGATGGGAGATGTTGCTCGGTGTCTATCCGAAAGGAGAACGACTATGAGCAATATCAGCAAGGCGGTCGGCCTGGTTCGCCCGGAAAGTGGTGATGCGCGGTACCCTGTTCTGGGGTTTCTTAACCCCATCCTCATCGACGATGAGCTGTGGGAACTGACGCAGAACCCGGACAACCCGAGCCTGGCCTCACTGGTGAACAAAGCCGCGGAAGCGGTAGATTTGTTTTCCAATGGGAGGGAGCACGCGGATTTTGCAATCCTCGTAACCAGCTCAAGGGGTCCGGTGGCGCTTACGGTGCGGGTATCTTGGGAGGAAGACAGCAAGTGCGTCAAAATCGCGCCGCTCAATCCTCCACCGTGGTCATCGAAGAGTGCGAGGGCATACTATGTCCAACACTAATCAGAAGACCCCGGAAGCGGCACGCCTGGCACTGGAAAATGCGCGGTTGCACCTGGAAATCGAACGGCTAAAGCTGGAGATTGAAGGTGACAACCGGCGATGGAAGGCCGAGTTTATCCTGAAGGCCATTGCCCTGACGGGCACCATCGTGGGCTCAACCATTGCCTGGATCGTGCAGCAGGTAACGAGCTGT
>JBKDZQ010000772.1:0-4112 GCA_047971325.1 Parahaliea sp. | reverse complement strand
CTGCGTAGTGGTGATCGCGCCATGCCCGAGGAGATCAACCGCATCCTTACCGACCAGCTCTCGGACCTGCTGTTTACCACCGAGGCTGAGGCCGAGGCCAACCTGGTGCGGGAGGGTATCGACCGGTCCCGGGTGCATTTTGTCGGCAACGTGATGATCGACAGTCTGCGACACAATCTCGCCCGGGCGGTGCCAGCGGCGCAAACCCTCGCGCGGCTTGACCCCCCGCTGTCAGCGGGCGGAGACTTTGGCCTGCTCACCCTGCACCGGCCTTCCAACGTCGACGAACAGGAAGTGCTGGCATCACTGCTGAACGTACTGGCAGATATCAGTGCCGAACTGCCACTGGTGTTTCCCGTCCACCCCCGGACCCGAGGCCGGATCGATGCTTCGGGATGGTCCGACAGACTGGCAAAATCCCGCATTCACCTGTGCGAGCCGCTGGGTTATCACGAGATGCTTGGAGTCATGCGCGACAGCAAGGTGGTGTTTACCGATTCCGGTGGGCTGCAGGAAGAGACAACCGCGCTGGGAGTGCCCTGCGTCACCCTGCGCCACAACACGGAGCGACCCATTACCGTGACCGAAGGCACCAATACCATCGTGGGAACGGACCCCCAGCGCATCATGGCGGCCTATCAGGATATTCGCAGCTCCGGCGGCAAGGCTGGCCGGATACCCTCGCTGTGGGATGGTCAGGCCGCTGAACGTATCGCCGGGGTACTGGGCAGATGGCTGCACGACAGCAACTGAAGGAAGGGATAAATCGCATCATGTCTGCTCCCTGCAACGCCATGACCGTCGATGTCGAGGATTACTACCAGGTATCGGCGTTCGAGCGGAACGTCTCCCGCAGCGACTGGGACAGCATACCCAGCCGGGTCGAAGCCAATGTCGACCGCATCCTGGCACTGTTTGACCAGGCGGGCATCAGCGCCACCTTTTTCACCCTGGGCTGCGTGGCCAGTGAGCATCCGGACATGGTGCGCCGCATTGTGGCGGGGGGCCATGAGCTGGCCAGCCATGGCTGGGAGCATATTCGCGTCACCCAGCAGGACCGGGCGGCGTTCCGCGAGGATATTACCCGCACCAAGTCCGCGCTGGAGGATCTGGGCGGCGTGCCGGTGCGAGGTTACCGGGCCGCCAGCTATTCCATCGGCGCCAGCAATCTGTGGGCCCTGGATGAACTCGCCGACGCCGGTTACCACTACAGTTCCAGCATCGTGCCGATCCGGCACGACCTCTACGGCATGCCGGATGCGCCGCGCTTCGCCTTCAGCGCCGCCAGCGGGCGACTGCTGGAGATTCCGGTGAGCACGGTGTCG
Source organism: Parahaliea sp. (assembly GCA_047971325.1). Taxonomy (GTDB): domain Bacteria; phylum Pseudomonadota; class Gammaproteobacteria; order Pseudomonadales; family Halieaceae; genus Parahaliea. Next base: position 2,787 of record JBKDZQ010000772.1, on the reverse strand, counting down.
GTGGCGGGCCGTAATTTCAACTGCGGTGGCGGTGGCTGGTTTCGCCTCTATCCCTACGCGTTTTCGCGCTGGTCGCTGCGCCACCTCAATCAGGTCGAGGGTCAGCCCGGCATTTTTTATTTTCACCCCTGGGAGATCGATCCGGAGCAGCCCCGCATTGCGGGTGTGAGTGCGAAAACGCGGCTGCGACACTACCTCAACCTGGGGCGGATGCAGGGTCGTCTCGAGCGACTGATGCAGGACTTCAGTTGGGACCGTGTCGACAGGGTGTTCCCGGTACAGGGGGAGCTGGCGACATGACGGTGACCGTGAGAGCGGCAACTGCGGCCGATGCGGCGGCCTGGGACCGCTTTGTCCTGGCGCAGGAAAGCGGGACCTTCTGCCACCGCTATGGCTGGTCGCAGGTGCTGGAGGAGTCCTTCGGGCACCGGCCGCAGTTCCTGCTGGCACAGGAGGGCGACGAGATTGCCGGCGTGCTGCCGCTGGCGGAGATGAAAAGCCGGCTGTTTGGCCACTCCCTGGTGAGCCTGCCATTTTGCGTCTACGGTGGTGTGGTGGCGCGCGACGGCAGCGTCGGGCAGGCCCTGCGCGAGGCCGCCTGCGAACTGGCCCAGGCGCGGGGGGTGGATGCGCTGGAACTGCGCTCCACCACAGCCGGCGACAGCAACTGGCTGACCAAGGATCTGTACTATACCTTCCGCAAGGTGCTGGAGGCGGATCACGAGGCCAACCTGAAGGCCATTCCCAACCGGCAGCGGGCGATGATACGCAAGGGGATCGCCAGCGGGCTGGACAGTGAGGAGACCGATTCGGTGGCGCGTCTTTATCGCGTGTATGCCGAAAGCGTGCGCAATCTCGGCACCCCGGTGTTCGGCCGGCGCTACCTGGAAGTGCTGCGGCGGGTGTTTGGCGATGACTGTCGCATCCTCATGATTCGCGAGGGCGGTGAGGATGTGGCGGGGGTGCTGAGTTTCTACCACCGCGGGGAGGTACTGCCCTACTATGGCGGCAGTGTCGCCCGGGCCCGCGATATCAAGGGCTGCAACCATTTCATGTACTGGGAGTTGATGCGGCGCTCGGTGGATGAGGGGGTGTTCGGCTTTGATTTCGGTCGCAGCAAGAAAGACACCGGTCCTTTCAGTTTCAAGAAGAACTGGGGCTTCGAGGCGACTGCGCTGCCTTACGAGTACTTTCTGGTCAGGGCCACCGAGATGCCGAACCTCAGTCCCACCAATCCGAAATATGAGCGCCTGATCAGGATCTGGCAGCGCTTGCCACTGCCGCTTGCCAACCGCATTGGTCCCCTGGTCGCGGGCAGTCTGGGTTGAGCTGAGATGACCGACACAGCCCCGGGGAAGCGCAGCCCCCTGCTGCTACTGTGCCACCGCATACCCTATCCACCGGACAAGGGCGACAAGATCCGCTCTTTTCACCTGCTGCGCTATCTGCACGGGCACTACGAGGTGCATCTTGGCGCCTTTGTCGATGATCCCGATGACTGGCGCCACGAGGAGGCGGTGAAGGACTTTTGCGCGTCCTGCACCTTGCTGCGCCGCCCGCGCCTGCCGGGAATGCTGCCGCTGGTTCGCGCCTTGTTGCGGGGACAGCCGCTGACCCTGCCCATGTACTATCACCGGGATATGGAGCGTTGGGTTCGGCGTATCGTGCCTGAGGCGGGGATTTCCTCGGTGGTCATCTTTTCCGCGGCGATGGGCCAGTATGTGCTGAATGCTGAATGCCGGGACTTGCACCGGGTCATTGATTTCGTGGATGTGGACTCGGACAAGTGGCGGCAGTACGCCGGGCGGCTGTCCTGGCCGAAATCCTGGCTGTACCGCCGCGAGGCCGCCAGCCTGCTGCGCTTCGAGCAGCATCTGCACCGGGTGTCCCAGGCCAGCCTGTTTGTGTCGAGTTCGGAGGCGGAACTGTTCCGGCAACTGGTGGACGAGCACCCGGAGCGGGTGGACTATGTTAACAACGGAGTCGACTACCACTATTTCGATCCCTCGACGAAGCTCGACAATCCCTATCCTGACGGCACCCGGGCTTTGGTCTTCACCGGCGCCATGGACTACTGGCCAAATATCGACGCGGTGAACTGGTTTGCGCGGGAAGTGCTGCCGGGGCTGCGCGCGATGCAGGCGGACCTCAGCTTTTACATTGTCGGCAGCAACCCGACGCCCGTGGTCCAGCGCCTGGGCGAACTGCCAGGCGTGCAGGTCACCGGGCGGGTGGCGGATGTACGGCCCTACCAGCAGTACGCCCTGGCGGTGGTTGCGCCCCTGCGGGTGGCGCGCGGGGTGCAGAACAAGGTGTTGGAAGCAATGTCCATGGCAAGACCGGTACTGGTGAGTAAGCCCGGACTCGAGGGTATTCCGGCTGTGCACGGTCAGGAAGTGTTGCTTGCCGATACCAGTGCCGACTACGTTGAACAGCTTTCGGCCCTGACCCAGGGGCGTTACCGGGAGGTGGGAACGGCTGCCAGGCGCCTGGTCCTCGACCGTTTCGCCTGGGAGGAAAGTCTGCCTCGGGTGGGACGGTGGCTGGAAGGCGGGAGCGGTGGGGCTGTGGGAGGGAGAGCCCGTGGTTAGCAGTGCGGAGTTCGTTCGCGCCGGTACCCGTGAACAGCACCCGTGGTTACTCGCATCTGTGTGTGTGGCGGTGTACTGGCTTGCGGTCCTGTGGCTGTTTCGTGATACCGCCCTGAGTCTCGAGGCTACCTGGGCGCGCTCCAATACCTATGCCCACGGTTATTTGATCTTGCCGATTTTCATCTGGCTGGTTTAC
>JBKDZQ010000771.1:0-1645 GCA_047971325.1 Parahaliea sp. | reverse complement strand
CCAGCATGCCATCGACAAACATCTCCGTGGACAGGTACAGGCCCTCTCCAAAGGGTGTGCGCTGCTGCTCCACCGAGCTGACCGGCACCTTCAAGGCCGCCAGCATCGCCCGGTAGGCCTCGTTCTCCCGGTGGCGCAGCAGGCAGGACCGTGCCACCGCGTCGCCCAGGGCGCCGATACCGATCTGCAGGGTGCCACCGTCGGCCACCAGGGTACTGACATGCAGGCCGGTGGCATAGTCCGCCAGCGGCACCGCCACGTTGGGCACGCTGAACAGCCGACGCCGGCCCTCCTCGGCATCCACCAAAAAATCGAAAAAGCCCTGCTCCACCTCGGCATCACCACCCATGAAAGGCAGTTCCGGATGCACCTGTCCCAGATACAGACAGGGCCGCCCAGCCTCCTCCAGCAACTGCGCCATGTGCCGGGATAGATCCGGATTGCAGGACAGGCTGACTGCCTCGTCGCGCCGTGCGACCAATTGGGCCACCACATTGACACCCTGCGCCACTAAATCTCGGGCGACGCTGGTATAGTTGCTGGAAATATAGTTGCGCTGGGCCGATGTCACATGACACATGGCGCCGGCACGAAAATAGAATTCACTGACCCGGATATTGTCGGGCAACTGCCGTGCACGCAGTGGGGCGATATAAGACAGGTCTTCGTAATCAGCGTAAATACGCCCGATGACCGGCCCCGCCAGACGACCGGCAATGCCGGACCCCGGCACCGGACGCTCCAGCGTCAGTGCGGTGAGAATGTGCAGGCTCATCTGGGGGTTGGTGGCAACCCGGCGGTAAAAGGCATTGAGCAACTGGACCGGCTTACCAAGCCCCAGCGGCGCGGCCAGCACGATCTGCCCGCCCACCTTTTCCAACACACGATCAACACAGTCTTCCACCGAGTCCAGCATCGCGGCGCCCCGGTGGCCCCGTTCGCCCAGTCGACTGAACCGGGTGATTCCCATGCCGTTCAGCCCGCGCTCCGCTTGAAGTACTCCCGACTCAGGCGAAAGACCAGTGGCGACAGCAGTAACAGGGCCACCAGATTGGGTATCGCCATGAAGGCATTGAGTGTGTCGGCAATCAGCCACACCAGATCGAGCTGGATGGCCGTGCCAAAGGGAATGACAATCACCCAGGCCAGGCGGAATGGCAGGATGCCTCGGGTGCCAAACAGATAGACGACACAACGCTCGCCGTAGAAGGACCAGCCGATCATGGTGGTGAAAGCGAACAGGCACAGCCCCAGGGTAACGATGTATTCGCCGCCGGGAAAGGCGTTGGCGAAGGCCATGGAGGTCAACACGGCGCCACTTTCACCACTGGGCAGCACTTCCATGATGACAATCACCAGCCCGGTCATGCTGCACACCACCAGGGTGTCGATGAAGGTGCCCAGCATGGCTATCATGCCCTGCTCCACCGGCTCCCTGGTGCGCGCGGCGGCATGGGCGATGGGCGCGCTACCGAGCCCCGCCTCGTTGGAGAAGATGCCGCGGGCAACACCGAAACGCAAGGCGGCCATCATCGTGGCGCCGGCGAAACCACCGGCGGCGGCACTGCCGTTGAAGGCACTGTCGATAATGACCGAAAAGGCCCGGGGAATCTGTTGCAGATGGGTGACGAGCACCAGCAACCCC